>NZ_FOER01000014.1:0-123090 GCF_900110805.1 Butyrivibrio sp. TB
GCTGTTACAGTTGCTCCGGTTGTTCCTGTAAGTTCTTCTGTGTCCTTAAGTGTATATCCGTTGAGATCCAGATCCTGCAGATAGTGCTCTACCTTATACTTGGTATCTGTATTTGCTGTAAACGATCCAACAAATACTACATCTCTAGCAGGCATTATGAACTTATTATTCTCGTCTACAGTTACTGCTGTAGTATCTGTAACCTGTTCCTGCCAGCCTTAGAATGTATAGCCCTGAAGGGATGCATCGGATTTTAATGTAATCTCTGTACCAGCTGTAACATTGTTATCTACAGAAACTATGTATTCTCCATCAACATTAGTTGCAGCAGGATTTGCTCCGGCATATTCGCTATCATACTTATAAGTTACCGTATAAACTGGAATCCTTTCCCATACTGCAAACAGTGCCTAATATGGCATTGTTTCATCAGCTGCTACCTGAGTAACCTCTGTTGTAAATTCGCTATCTGTATAATAATTACCTTCATTGTAGTAAATAAAGATATCGGATTCACTTAGGCTCTGCGTCCATTTGCTCTGAGTATTTTCAAAAGCCTTGGCATCATTATAGGAATCACCCATATTTACTTTAGCCCAGCCTTTGAATATATATCCGCTACGTTCAGGAGCTGACTGGATATCTACAGCATCATTTATTATAAGAGGTGTTCCGTCTGATTTGGTTGCATCTTCATGGAATGCTTTAGTTCCGTCATTCTTATACCAAGGAATGAATGTAGGTGTAGGATTCTCGGACTCCTTATATTTTGCTCGCAGCTGAACTGTATACTTAGCTGACTCAATCTCCTGAGTTCCTTCTTTATAGACTTCATCAGACCTCTTAGCATTTGCAAGAAGTACCTCGTATGTCTGTCCGGGATATATCTTAGATCCGGGAACATCAACATATTTGTCTTCCGTCTCATCATAGGTCTGCATTATCCAGTATTCAAACTGGTATCCACTTGGTGCTGTTACTGCGGATGCTGCTACTGCAGATGCTCCATCAACATAACTTCTATTATCAGATGCTGTCTGAGAACTTGATACCGGAGGATCATAATCTGTATCTGCCGAGCTGTAAACAACATATATGCCATTAGCCCCTTCGATTGTAGATCTCCATTTTGCATAGAGATTAAATTCCTTAGTAATCCATGTTCTTTCTGCATCGGAATTGTATGCACCAGCTCCCACATTGCCCCATTTATCCATAGGATCTGTCATGTGGCTGGTTTTATCATATTGAGTTGTTACAGTTGTTTCATTTAGTTTATATCCGTCTGCGTTGAATAGCTGTGTACAAGCTTCATCTGTATACCATCCTACAAATGTATATCCTACTCTGTTACCTGTAGGAACACTTATTGTTCCATTGTAAGATACACGGAAGTTCATAGCCTGAGATTCAGAACCCCAGTCAAGAGTTGAATCTGTATCTGCGTTTGGATGAAGGAATACACGATACTGAACCTGACGCCACTTAGCATAAACTGTAATTCCGCCTAATGGCATCTTTTCAAAGGTATATTTCTGTGTACATGATCTGTCCATGTACCATCCTTCAAATACATATGCATCATATGTAGGATTATAGTAATTTGATCCTCCTTTATTGTAAGATGAAAGGTTTGCTTCATATTCGATGTTCTCTGCTGTATTAAGGTGTCCTCTGTTAGCTTCGTCTATAATAGGATTACCATTGCCATCTACATATGCTCCATCCATGTAGTTGATGGAGAACTTGTTTCTAGTGTAGTAGAAATATAGGTGATTATTATTACCACCATAATTACTATTTAGATTATTCCAACTAATGTTTCCGCCTGCACTTAAATTAACAGTCTCGTTATTACTTTTGGCAATTGCTAGCCTTGAAAAGCCTTCCAGTTTCCAGAAATCATCATTGTAATAAACATAGTTAAAATCATTCGTCAAATCAGTGTATAAAATATACTGATTACCGTTGAATGTTCTAGTTCCGCTAGTTCCATCCGTTGCTTCTATATAGTAATGGAAATATCTCGTTGCATTATCTGTATGCACAAGAGTAAACGTAATATTTTCAGCTGGCATTCTCTCCATACGTGTAATACGCTGAGTGTATGTTGTAGATCCTGATGGCATCCAAGATGTTACTGCATTAGTTTCAGGATATGTATATCCATCAGAGCCAGTAAAATTCCATATATCACTAATATCCTGATCGTACAGTTTTTTTACAGTATATATATCAACCAAAGGAGTACTTGATGTTCTTACTCCTCCCTGTGCCTGATTAAATCGATGATTTGCATTTGCTCTAAATGTAAATGTATATTCCGTCCTGTCATAATAAATATTTACAACTGCATTTCCTTCAGGTGTAATAATTACATTCTGGTCAAACTCCTTCAGATGGAAACCTTCGTACTGCTTATTAGTACCATTTACACGGGCGTATGCATCGTTGCCGGTTCCTACCTTGGTTACAGAATTTACAGTTGTATTAGTATTTCCTGTCAGATTTATAGCTTCTTCATAATCATAGCCTGTAGCATCTATGTTCTGTCTCCAGATAATTACTGTGTAATTGGAAGTATCAGCCACTATCCAGCTTGCATATATTGTAGTTTTTTCACTTATAGTACTTCCAAACTGGAACTTACCTGTTGTATCAGAAGAATTTTCACCATGTGCATCTGCATGCTCTTTGGTGTCATACCAACCGGCAAAGGTATATCCTAAGCGGGTCATTGTAGTACCGGGCTCTGCTGTTACATCATTAGTTTCAAGGAATACGGGGGCATTATATGTAGCGCCCTTACCATTTTCATCAAATACAAGCCAGTGTCCGGCAGGAGCATTAACATCAAATACTACATCACCTTTTACTGTGATGACATCTTCATTATCGAATGTGTCGCCACTATTATATGTATAATCGACTCCATCCTTTTTGATGATGTTATCGCCTCCAAAAGTAACATGCCATCCCTGGAAGTCATGCTCATCATCAAATGGTGTATATGCCTGATTTACAGTATAATCTATGCCTTGGTCATTCTTATCAGCTCTTACATTAAGGAAGTCCTGGCTAAGGCCTGTACCTTTTTCGTCAAGGTAAGTTATCTTATACTGCTTGATCAGAATCGCATAGTAAGTAACTGTTGTCTCATCATCTATTACAGAATCCCAATTATAACCAGATATAGCTGTACGAACATCAGCAATTGTAAGTCCGGTAGTATCTGCTGTATAATCCTTATTTTCTGTCCACCCTTCAAAATTCACACCATCGGGAAGTGTGCCAACGCCGGGATCATAGAGAACTGTTTCCATATCATCAGAATGCTTTACATATATGGAAGCTATCTCTGTCTCGCCTTTTACGAATTTTACTGTTAATCTGCTATTCTCGTCATGCGTACCAGTAACTACAGCATAGACTGAAAATGCATCTGAACTAAACTCAGCTTTGTTGCCATTTATGCTTGCGCCAACAACTGATGCATTGCCGCTGTCATCAACATGAACAACTGATGCTTCGTTAGCATTTGCGATCTCGCTTGTTGTAAGTGATACGCTTATAGGTACCAGTGGCTCTATCTCGTGACCATCATATGAGAATGTAATATCAACTGCTATAACTTTCTCAACTGTATAGTCATCGCCAGCCTGATCTTCTGCTGCCTTAGTTGCTGCACTTATGATACTGTCATCATTCTTAGCTTCTACGGATACTGTTGTTCCTTTAGGGAATGCGCCTTCAGGAGCATCTATACGAACATAGATTCCGTTAGCTGTTCTATGGAATGTAACTGCAGGCTTTTCTTCTTTCTTTTCGAATGCTGCTGTAAAAGTAGTATCTTTTTCTATATTAGAAGGAGTAAACTTAGCTTCTTCCCAAACTACTGTTCCATTAGCATCTTTCCAGCCTATGAACTCATATCCTTCATCTGCTGTTGCTGTTGATCCTTCGATCTTAGCTTCTTTGTCTTCAAGGTCTATCTTTTCACTTGTCTTGGATACGCTACCACCTTCGGTTGCTTTATATGTAATAGTAACAACCTTGGCACCTGCAACTTCTTCATCTTCTTCGAGTTCGAAAGCTGCTGTGTATGTAGCATCTTCTTCTATATTAGAAGGAACATATGTAGGATCTTCTGATACGATATTGCCATCTGCATCTTTCCAGCCTATGAACTTGTATCCGTCATCTGCTGTTGCCGTTGATCCTTCAAATGCTGCTTCTTCATCATTTACATTGACTGTCTCAGTCTCTTTAGAAACTGATCCGCCTTCTGTAGCTATATAAGCTACTGTTACGTTCTTTTCTTCTACTACTTCAACTTCTTCTACTTCGGGTTCTTCAGGCTCTTCAGGTTCTTCAGGCTCTACAACGATTTCTTCAAATACTGCTGTGTAAGTCTTGGACTCTGTGATTCCTGAAGGAACGAATGTTGCATCTTCAGATACGGTATTATCATCAGCATCTTTCCAATACTTGAATGTATATCCGTCATCTGCTACTGCAACTGTACCTACATATACAACAGTTTCAGCGTCAAGGTTTACTTTCTCTTCGAAGTAGTCAACATACTCATCTTCGCCCTTATAAACCTTACCGCCTTCAGTTGTGTTATATGTAATTGTGATAATGTTGGCCTCATCTTCAGAAGTTTCTTCTACAACTTCTTCGGGCTCTTCTGTAAGATCTTCGCCTTCTACATCTTCCTCAAGCTCGCCTTCAGTTTCTTCCTCTTCAACCTCAGGTTCTTCTTCAGGAACTGGCTGTGGTTCAAGCTCTGGATCTGGTGTCGGCTCGGGTTCAGGAGCAGGTTCCGGATCCGGATCCGGCTCGGGTTCCGGTGCCGGTTCAGTAACTTCAGGTGCCGGTTCAGCTGCAGGCTCTGCAGTAGCTTCTACAGTTTCCTCATCAGGCGAACCATCCGCGTAGGTTACTATGGATGCAAAATCACTAGCGAATGTACTCAGCACCAATGCAACTGTCAGCATCCATGCTAAAATTCTCGACTTTGTTTTTCTCATAAGCAATCCCTCTCACTTATACCAGGTTAACTGTTACCTAAGGTAATTTTTTCAGGATTATTTAGAGTTGCCTTCCATCCTCTGTATTTTATTTGCCCTTTTTGAATCTAAAAGCCCTGTGTCTCAAAGCGAGAGTTGCAGCGCATATCCAGTGCATAATGCGTTCTCGTTTTAAGACACAGGGCTCAAAATACCGGGCGTTCCCTGAGTAAAAATTACCAATATGAATTCTTTTTACCTAATATCACTATATCGCTCCAAAAATGTCTTTTCAATAAACATTGGTCGAAATAGCGATAATATGTCACGAAATTATATATTGGTTTTGAACGTATATTCAATCATTTTTATCTTCTCAAGGAACAAAAATCCGCCTTATTATCAATTCCATTCAAAGAATGTCACTGATAATAAGGCGGATTTTGATTCGGTACAATTGAACTTTGTTTATGTACTAAACAAAGATATATTCACAATTCGTACATCTTTATTTAGAGTTTTCTTTTTCTTTTCTTCCTATTAGGATAATACCCGTTATAACACCTGCGCATATAAGGATTATTATTACTCTTAATAGAATCTTGCTTTCATCACCGGTATTTCTGACTCTACTCTCACCAAGTACTGCAGGTGTCTCTGCAGGTACTATAACTTCTTCCTGCCTTGTAGCACCAAGTACTGCAGGTGTATCTACAGGAGCAGGTGGAGTAGGTGTTGTATAGGTTGTAGGCGGTGTCGGAGGCGTTGGCGGTGTTGGAGGTGTTGGAGGAACTGGAGGCGTCGGCGGCGGAGGTGTTACAGAGAATGTATTGGTGAAGTTCGCTCCGCTTCCATCTTGATTAAGACCGTCTATCGTCGCTACAAGTCTGCTGCCTTCGCTGTCATATTTAACACTTACTGTTATGTTATAAACTCTGGTGTCATATGTGACTCCTGATAGGCTTCCTATTACCTCGTTTATCGTGTACTTATGATCTCCGACATCATTTCTGTCATCTGTGAATACATATTGTATCTCTGAGAAAGCAAATGATCCGTCTGCGCTGTTAGTAACTGTCTCTATCACATTGCCTTCTTCATCCTTAAGTTCAAACGAGAACTCGCCAGCTGCAAGGCTTCTTCCTGTAAGTGTCTTGGTTCCTGAAAACTTTACACTGGTTCCTTCAACAGTTTTATCCTCATCATAGATGTTGTTAAACTCTGCGATAAGAGCCAGGTTAAAGTCTGAATCAAATTCGGAAAGATTCTTACCTCTTTCAAAATAGAAGATCTTAAGTGTGTGAACCTTGCCATCCTTGTATCCTGCGCCCAATATATCTGCAAGATTACCGCTGGCAGTATTAACTCTGCTACCCGAGTTCTTGTTAGAATACTGATAATATTGTATTGTCCCTGTGTTAAAGTTAAGCTCAGCTCCAACCTTGTCATGAACTCCGCCGAGGTCTATTACAAGATGTCCGTCAATGAATACCCATACATCATCGTCACCTTCAAAGTTATAGACCATGTCTGCAGTGATACTCGGGTTATCTTCTGTATGTATAAGGCCGTCTGTAGGTATTACAAAGGCTGCTTCTGTTACTGTGCTGAAGTGATAGTTATGGTTATCGCCAGTTTCTTTTTTGCCATTATTATCAAATGGATAAAAAGCTTTGTTTTCATATCTATACGACTCCGCATCACCTATATCGTAGAGGATGACATTCTCTCTCTTATCTGCAACTCCTGCGGATACATCTGTAAAGAGATACTTAAGGCTCTCATTAGATCCGGTAACATCCGGGTTTAATACCGGGTATCCGTCTACAAGTTCAGACTGTACGATACCTGTTGCTCTCTTGTCACTGGCAGCGCTGCCGGTATAATGATTGAATGTTCCGGAAGCTGCTGTATGTCTGGTAGTATTTTCATAATAATAAGTTCCGTCAGAGAACTTAAATGCATGATCCACATTAATCGTCGGCCCATAATAGTCATACAAACTTACGCTTACAGGTGGAAGCGTATCATTCTTGACATATGCAGGGTTTGCTACAAGCTTAGTATGATCATCTATATATTCTGATACATAAAGTCTTAATATAAAGTAGCTTGTATCATATGTCATGTGCGGATCTTTGGCAGAATCATCAGGTATATCTTCTGTAAGCTTGAAATAGTAAGTGTCCGGTGTATCAAAGGAAAGGGTTGAGAATGTTATAATTCCCTTATCATCATTGGGAACGCCACTTTCTTTATAGTAGAGATTACTTGACTCCGGATACGGAGTGCCCTGCTCATCTGTTCTTACTATTGTGAAAGTAAAATCACCTGTTCCAAGATTTTTGCCTGTTCCTGTGAGAATCTTAAATGCCTTGGGAGTATACTGTGCCGGTTTGTAATAAGACTGTGTCTCCCTGTTTGAAACAATTGTGTATGTAGAAAAGTGCTCTGCTTTAAAATCTATATCTTTTGTATTGTTTCTGGTATCACTAACTTTCTCCAGGCCTTCTACTGTTGTTGACCCGCTGGGTCTATCATTTACTTCATCAGCTTCTTTATCTGCATTGTTGTCTGTATTATCAGCTGTATTATTGGCTGAATCTGTATTATTGTCAGGATCTTTCTTTTCCTCTGTAGTCTCAGAAACTGCATCGTCCGATTCATTTGTTTTTACATAATAAACAGTAAGATATGTATCTTCTGAAGCTGTGTCTATAACATTTGAAAATGTGATCTTTACAGAATTTGAATCCTTGGGCTGGATATTGCCGTTTACTTTAGGATTAGTAATAGTTATATCAAAAGTATATGTTTCGCTTGATCTGGTATCGTTTTTGATCTCATCGTCAGATCTTATCAGTATTCCACTAGAATCCGATGATGAACTACCGGTTGCATCATCATTACTTTCTGAAATACTATCAGTCATATCATCGGCTGCTTCCTTGACCTTGGCTTCTAATGAGCTGTCAACTTTGGTCACATTAAGTACTGATCCATCCGGGATAACGCCTGCATCTGCATGCGCTGTAACTGTGATCCCATCTACTGTGACCTCTTTGTCAAATGGATCATTATATGTAAGCTCATCACTACTTACAACAGTAAAGTTGGCATAGAATGCCGCGGAATCATTACCTTCTGCTATTGTCTGTATTAAATCTATACTTGGAGTAAACTCCTCCTTTTCACTTACAATCTGTTCCTCATAGGTCCAGTTGACAAACTCATAGCCTTCATCTGCTGCTGCAAGTGTCCCTGTTATAGTGAGTGTCTCTGCTTCAAGGTCTACATACTCTTCTACCATATCAGTTTTGACATCATCACTTAGAAGTCTTCCGCCATTATTAGCTAAATAGGTTATTTTGAAATTGCCCGTACTATTATCGGCATTTTCAGATGAATCTTCAGATGTTTTTTCTGTAATATTTTCTTCTGTATCTGATCCATCTGATTCATCACTTTCGTCACCTGATCCATCATCTAAAAGATCTGTTTCAGCGCTTTCTTCGGGATCACTTATGTCATGATCAGGGTTGTCCGATTTTTCAGCGTGCATATTATCTGTATTAATATCTGTGCTATTGGTATTTGCATTATTGCCGGTATCTTGATCAGTATTATCTGCTGACGTGCCGGTATCATCATTACTCTGGCTATCTGTTACCGTTATTGCATTCACCGCATTGTCACTAGATCCGCCACTACTGCCAGCGTCATTAACGCTACCTGCTGCACTGTTTTCATCATTTTGTTGTGTCTCATTTAACTGCTGGGTAACACTAGAAGACTCACCTGCGACATTTTCTGCAAGTGTAATAAAGCTGCTGTTTCCAAGAGTATGGAAAAGAACTGTCGCAGCTACAGTTCCGGAAAACAAGGTTTTAACAAATCTTTTGCTCATTCTACCCCTCTCTTCCATTCATATAGCCATAACTATAGCCACTATAAAAGATTCAAGTAAGATAAAACTAGTCGGTAGCAAGCTAAGCAAGTCTACAAAAATGGATTCCCTTTAGCCTCAATCACCTTAAAAGATCTATCGTTTCCTGCTGTATATAGAATTAGTAAATTGTTTTCTTAATAAACCTGCATATATTCCTTATTTATAGCTATCACATGTAGGTAAGATTAAGAAAATATGCGTTTTCTTCAGGTACCCTAACCCTGAAGTCTTACATACATTGGTTATTTTATCACTTTTTGGAGCAGAATGAAATACTTTTGCGTATATTATTATATTTTTTCGTTACTTTTACTTGTATGATATAGTTTTCTTTGATATTTATACGTATACTTATTGTATATTTTCTCGTTTTTTAGTCTCTTATAATATCGGCATATTCGCCGTTGTCTGCCTTTAACAGATCATCCGGAGACAGCTCCAGCTGTGATCCTATACGTCCACCGCTTATATAGATAGTCTCCTGCTCCTTTGCTTGTATGGCTACCTTTGTGACATAATTTTTCTTCATTCCGATAGAAGTTGTGCCGCCTCTGATATAGCCTGTAACTTTATTGATATCTTTGACAGGTATCATCTCTACATTCTTGACACCTACTGCTCTTGCGCACTTCTTAAAGTCAAGTTCCTCTGCAATCGGGATCACGAATACATAGTAGTTATGATCTGCTCCTACGGTCACAAGTGTCTTGAAGACTTTCTCATGAGGAAGTCCAAGAGAATCAGCTATATGTATACCATCAACGAATTCTTTGCATTCATATTCGTGATGCTTGTAAGGGATCTTCATTGTGTCAAGTATACGCATTGCATTTGTTTTTACTTCTTTTTTAGCCATTTCCTTTGTCCTTTTTGCTATAGCTTTTTATTATTCTTTTGTCTTCTTTAACTATATCAGTTCTGTTATAGTTTTATGTTCATCCTTATTATCTATAGTTTTTTCTTTAGATTTTCTTTGATTTTTTATCTTTAACTCTAACTTTTTTACTATAACCATCTTTTATACTTTTCCTAATCTTCGCGCACCCACATTGTACTACTTTTTAACCGGTGATTACACCTGTCTTGTCAGGTGTAAATATCTATTTTTACATTTGTCTTGACTTATTGTAAAGGTAGTAGTATCATCTCCAATTAAGAATCATTGAAACTATTTTTTGATATACAAAGGCAAATTCAGGAGGAGTTTATGGACAAAATATCAAAGGAGATCAGAGATCTTGCCAAAGAAAAGGATGCAGTGATCCTGGCTCACTACTATGTTGACGGCGCAGTACAGGATGTAGCAGATTATGTTGGCGATTCATTCTATCTGGCCAAGGTTGCCAAATCCAACCCACACAAAACTATCGTATTCTGCGGCGTAACATTCATGGGACAGTCCGCCAGCATCTTAAGCCCTGATAAGACAGTGCTTATGCCAGATCTTAATGCTGTATGCCCTATGGCTCTTATGGTAGATGCTGACAAGATAAGGCAGATGAGAGAGCAGTACGATGATCTTGTAGTTGTCTGCTATATCAACTCTATGGCAGAGATCAAGGCTCTTTCAGATGTATGTGTCACAAGCTCCAATGCTCTGAATATTGTTAAGTCACTTCCAAACAAGAATATCTTCTTCATTCCGGATGGTAATCTGGGACGCTTTGTGAAGGAAGAATGCCCTGACAAGAATGTGATCTTAAATCCCGGCTATTGCCATGTACACACTTCTATCACAGCAAATGACGTAGAGAGAGCCTTCAGAGAACATGAAAATGCTGAGGTTCTGGTTCATCCGGAATGTGTTCAGGAAGTATGCGAACTAGCTGACTTCATCGGCTCTACAAAAGAGATAATTGAATATGCTGAAAATTCATCTGCTACTGAGTTCATCGTTTGTACAGAGTCAGGTGTTCTTCACGAGCTTGAGAAAAGAGCTCCCGGCAAGAAATTCTACTTCGTTGGTGCCAAGCAGGTATGCCCTAACATGAAGAAAGTAACTTTGGAAAAAGTCCGTGACTGCCTGTTAAACGGAACCGGAGCCATCAGCGTAAGCGATGAGCTTAGACTTGCTGCTGACAAGCCTCTTGAGAGAATGCTGGAACTTGGCAGTGCAAAAGTACCTGTTACCGCCTAAATATTTTTTATATAAATACTATTTGCGCTGAGCCTGTTGTATAAACTTAAGTGCCCAGCATGGAGGACTATTATGAATAGCGCAAAGAGTTTAAAAACTGATGTAGTGATCGTAGGAAGCGGCGTAGCCGGACTGTATGCAGCCATGAATCTTCCGGATAATCTCAATATCACGATCATATCTAAAGGGAATGTGACTGAGTGTGATTCCTATCTGGCTCAGGGCGGCATATGTATGCTGCGAGATGATGCTGACTACGATTCGTACTTTGAAGATACTATGCGGGCCGGACATTATGAAAATGATCCTGACTCTGTAGATCAGATGATCAGACAATCTCAGGATGTTATCAATGATCTTATAAGTATAGGAACAGATTTTGAGAGAAATGCTGACGGAAGCCTTGATTTCACGAAAGAAGGAGCCCATTCCAACAAAAGGATCCTTTTCCACGAAGACATAACAGGTCAGGAGATTACCTCAAAACTCCTTGAAGCTGTTAAAAAGCTTCCCAATGTGTCAATCTATGAAAATGTCACTATGATAGATCTGATCACAAAGAAAAGCAATATTCTGGGAGATTCAAGCTGCCACGGTGTTGTATGCACAGCCTTACCTGAAAGTGAATTATCTGACAAGTACGGTATCTATGAAACCAATGATGGCAAGAAAATTGTTTTTATAGAGAGCTTTTATACAATCCTTGCATGCGGTGGCATAGGAGGCCTGTTTGATCACAGTACCAACTATCCTATCCTTACAGGAGATGCTCTTGCCATATGCTTAAAGCATGGAATAAAGCTTGAGAATCCCGATTATATCCAAATACATCCTACTACTTTGTACACTGATCATTCATCTATGTATGTAGAGCATTTTGATGGAAGTAAATCCCTTAGACCTTCTACTGATCTCTTAACAGATCGCGCTTTTCTTATATCTGAATCTGTAAGAGGCGAAGGTGGTATTCTTCTAGGTAGTAATGGTGAGAGGTTTACAGATGAGCTTCAGCCAAGGGATGTTGTAAGCAGTGCAATCTTCCAGCAGATGGAAAAAGAAGGTTCGAAGCATGTATGGCTGTCTATGGAGCATATTCCTGAAGATGAGATAAGGAACCATTTTAAACATATCTATGAGCATTGCCTTGAGGAAGGCTATGATGCTACCAAGGAACCTATTCCTGTAGTCCCTGCACAGCATTATTTCATGGGTGGAATCAAAGTTGACCTTAATGGTCAAACTTCTATGAGACATCTTTTTGCAGCCGGTGAGACCTGTTGCAATGGTGTTCATGGTAGAAACAGACTTGCCAGCAATTCTCTTCTTGAAAGTCTAGTATGGGCCAAAAAGTCCGCATTACTTATCAAAGAAAAATATGACAAGCGTGTCGTATTTAGTCATATCCCTTGCAGTGAAAATGCTTCGGATGTTTCTCTTACACAGGTGGCACCTGAATGGATAGATACTATGACTCTTAAAGTCAATAACAAAAAACTTGTTTTATCAGAAATTGAAAGGATGAAAGAATATCATGAAAACCATAAACCAAAGCAGTACATCACATCTCGCACCGGTAACTATGCGCCTTCAGGCAGACGACCTGATCCTGTCAGCGCTTAAAGAGGATATAACATCAGAAGATGTATCCACCAATGCTGTAATGCCTGAGAGCGTCCCTGGAACAGTTGATCTTATCGCTAAGCAGGACGGAGTCATTGCAGGACTGTCTGTATACGAGAGAGTCTTTACTCTTTTAGACCCTGATACTAAAGCTCAGTTCTATGTTAAGGATGGTGACCATGTTACAAATGGTCAGAAGATTGGTAAGGTTGACGGCGATATAAGAGTTCTTCTGTCCGGAGAGCGTGTTGCACTCAACTACCTGCAACGTATGAGCGGCATTGCCACATATACTGCGAATGTAGTAGAATTGCTTAAGGGATCAGATATCAAACTTCTTGATACACGTAAGACTACTCCTAATATGCGAATATTTGAAAAGTATGCTGTAACAGTTGGCGGCGGTTACAACCACAGATACAACTTATCAGATGGTGTACTTCTCAAGGACAACCATATAGGAGCTGCCGGAAGCGTTACAAAGGCTATACAGATGGCCAAGGACTATGCACCTTTTGTCCGTAAGATAGAAGTCGAGGTTGAAAACCTTGATATGGTCAAAGAGGCTGTTGAGGCCGGCGCCGATATCATAATGCTTGACAACATGTCTCATGAAGATATGGAAGAAGCAATGAAGATAATTGACGGCAAGGCAGAAGTAGAAGTATCAGGCAATGTTACCAAAGAAAATATCAAGAGATTGGCAGACCTTGGCGTAGACTATATTTCAAGCGGTGCACTGACTCATTCATCACCGATCCTTGATCTGTCTATGAAGAATCTGCATCCTGTAAATGATTAACATCAAATAAGGTAGGTGTCAAAAACTTTTGACGCCTTATGACGAACTGATTGTTCTGGAGGTGGAAACTTGCGATTATCAGGTGAGGAAAGAAGAAATAACATACTAGAGATTCTGGCTGCTGCTTCTGCACCTATATCCGGGAGTAAGCTTTCAAAGGAGCTTGGTGTAAGCCGTCAGGTAATCGTAACCGATATAGCACTTATCAAGGCTACTCATCCTGATCTTGTAGCCACTAATTCAGGTTATATCCTGATGCATGCCTCTAATACAAGACGCGTATACAAAGTAAGACATACAAATGATCAGATTGAAGATGAACTATCTGCTATCGTAGATCTTGGAGGTAGTGTCCAGAATGTATATGTAGAGCACAAGGTATATGGCACTATAACAGCACCTCTTCAGATAAGTTCTAAAAGAGATATCCAGAACTACCTTCGAGATATGCGCAGCGGAGTCTCATCTCCTCTTTCATCTATTACGGACGGTTACCACTACCATCTGATAGAGGCAAGGTCAGAGGCTATTCTGGATGAGATAGAAGATGTCCTGAAGCAGAAAGGATATCTGATAGAAACCCAGAAAGCTCCGGTTATATATGAGCCCAAGAACTATTCGACTATATGATCGATTAAGATAATAAAAACTACCCATGTTTAAATATGTGGGTAGTTTTTTTAATTAAGAATTTTAACTATTTTTTTATAATAAAAAGCTTCCCGCCATACCCACGGGAAGCTTTTTTATATGGATAAATTATGCCTCAGCCTTAGCTGCAAGCGCATCCTTTATCTGCTTTGTAAGTTCAGGAACAATCTTGTTAAGATCACCTACTACGCCGTAGTCTGCTACGTCGAAGATAGGTGCGTTCTCGTCCTTGTTGATAGCAATGATGATATCAGACTCTTCCATACCTGCTACGTGCTGGATGGCACCTGAAATACCGATTGCGAAGTATACATGAGGACGAACTGTCTGTCCTGTCTGACCAACCTGAAGTTCCTTTGGCTTCCAGCCGTTATCTACAACTGCACGTGAGCAGGAAACTGTTCCGCCAAGTACTTCTGCAAGATCTTCAAGAATCTTGAAGTTCTCTGGGCTGCCTACGCCACGTCCGCCGGATACGAGGATCTTAGCATCAGCGATGTTAGCAACGTTAGCCTTCTCCTTAACGATCTTAAGGATCTCTGTGTAGCAGTTGTTTTCTTCAAATCCAGGATTGAACTTAACAACTTCTGCCTTTGCATCCTTAACAGGAGCGATCTTCTGCATAACGCCAGGACGAACTGTAGCCATCTGAGGACGGAAGTTCGGGCAAGCGATAGTTGCGATTGTGTTTCCACCAAATGCAGGACGAGTCATAAGAAGCTGTTTATGCTTCTGCTCCTGTCCAGGCATAGGATTGAGCGGGAAATCACCGATCTCGAGCTGTGTACAGTCAGCTGTAAGACCTGTGTGTACACGTGAAGATACACGAGGACCAAGATCACGGCCGATTGCTGTAGCACCTACGAGGAGGATCTCAGGCTTGAACTCTTTGATTACCTCTGCAAGAGCGTGTGTATAAGGCTCTGTTCTGTAATCCTTAAGTGCAGGATCATCAACTACGATGACTCTGTCAGCACCGTACTCAGCAAGCTTATCGGAAAGACCTTCAACGTTCTCACCAAGAAGTACTGCTGTTACTTTCTTTTCATCAAGATCTGCTGCGAGATCTTTTGCCTTGCCCAGAAGTTCGAGAGCTATGTTGCTGAGCTCATTATCAACCTGCTGAGCGAAGATAAATACACCCTTATATTCTTCTAAAGACATGTTCATTCTCCTTTTATACTAAATAATTCACATCTTGCATAGCAAATCATTACTATGATTTGCCACGTACGGATTCTTAGATTACGTGCTTCTCATCAAGCTTGCCAAGGATGTACTTAACAGCTTCATCGGTACTGTCAGGAGTAACCTTCTCACCAGCACCCTTCTTAACCTTATCTGAAGCCTTGGCAATCTGTGTAGGAGAACCTTTAAGACCGATATTCTCATCAGCTACATCCTTAAGATCAGCTCTGCCCCATACAGTAACTTCTGCATCGAAAGCATCAAAGATTCCACCAGGAGTCATGTATCTAGGCTCACCAAGCTCTGAAAGAGCTGTAATAAGAACAGGCATCTTAGCCTTTACCATGTGGTAACGGTCTTCGAACTGTCTCTTAACTGTAACTGTCTTCTCGTTCTCATCTACAGAAATCTCTTCTGCGTATGAAATAACCGGGATTCCAAGGTGCTCAGAAATCTGAGGACCAACCTGAGCTGTATCACCATCGATAGCCTGACGGCCTGTGATAACGATATCATACTCAAGGTTACGGATTGCTCCGGCAATTGTTGATGATGTTGCCCATGTATCTGCGCCGCCGAGTACTCTGTCTGTTACAAGGATTGCTTTGTCAGCACCCATTGCAAGAGCTTCACGAAGAACTGCATCAGCCTTAGGAAGACCCATTGTTACAACTGTAACTTCAGCACCATACTGATCTTTGAGCTTAAGAGCTGCTTCAAGACCTGCTTTATCATCAGGATTCATGATAGCAAGCATTGCGCCTCTATCAAGAGTTCCATCCGGTTTGAATTTAACGCCGCCCTTTGTATCAGGGACCTGCTTAACACAAACTACTACTTTCATGTTTTTCTCCTTATATTTGCAGAATCTGAACTATATAAGTTCATTTATATATGCTTTTGTATACGCATATCTGGATATGCATTTTGACGATCATATATCATATTAATGCTTATCATCAAAATAATATTGCTTCTTATATCCTATTATGCAAGTAAGCTTCCTGAGATAACCATACGCTGAACTTCTGAAGTTCCTTCGTAGATCTCAGTAATCTTAGCGTCACGCATCATACGCTCAACTTCGTACTCTCTGATGTAACCATAACCACCAAGGAGCTGTACGCACTTAGTTGTAACGTCCATAGCTGTCTCAGCAGCGAAAAGCTTAGCTTTAGCAGCTTCTACAGAATATCTGTCCTTAGTTCTCTTAGCTTCTGCAGCTTTGTATACAAGGAGCTGTGCAGCTTCTACTTCTGTTGCAAGATTAGCAAGCTGGAACTGTGTATTCTGGAACTGAGCGATTGAACGACCGAACTGCTTTCTCTCTTTTACATAAGCGATTGTTCTCTCAAGAGCGCCTTCTGCAAGACCAAGAGCCTGTGCAGCAATACCGATACGACCACCATCAAGAGTGTGCATAGCGATAGGGAAGCCCTTTCCACGAGCACCAAGCTGATTCTCAGCAGGGATTACGCAATCCTGGAAGATAAGCTCATATGTAGCTGATCCTCTGATACCCATTTTGTGTTCCTTAGTTCCGAATGTGAAACCAGGTGTACCCTTCTCAACGATGAATGCAGTAAACTTCTTCTGCTTTCTGCCCTTCTTGTCTTCTACGATATCTGTGTAAGCGATGATGATATAAACATCAGCTTCTTTACCGTTTGTGATGAAGCACTTAGAACCGTTAAGTGTCCATGTCTTGCCATCTTCTGAAAGAACAGCCTTGGTCTGAACACCCTGAGCGTCTGTACCAGCGCCAGGCTCTGTAAGACCGAAAGCACCAAGCTTCTTACCTGAAGCAAGATCCGGAACGTACTTCTTCTTCTGTTCTTCTGTACCAAATGTAAGAATTGGATCTACGCAAAGAGATGTGTGTGCAGATACAATAACAGATGTTGTACCGCATACTTTAGCGAGCTCTTCTACACACATAACGTATGTAAGAGGATCGCATCCCTGTCCGCCATATTCCTTCGGTACCGGAATTCCTAAGAATCCGCTCTTTCCCATCTTAGTAACTGTCTCGCGTGGGAAAACTTCTGTCTCGTCTGTCTCAATTGCGAGAGGCTTTACTTCTTTTTCTGCAAATTCTCTGAAAAGAGATCTTGCCATTTCATGCTTCTGATCCAGCTGAAAATCCATGTTTTTTCTCCTTTAGTTCTATTGTGACGGCACTGCCGCCAATTTATTCTATCAACACAGGCATTTTACAAATCAAAGACTTGCTATAACCCGTAACTCCCGGGATGGATATATGCCCATCCCGGGAAGCTGATTAATGATATTAAAGCTTGTCAACAGGAGTCTTTGTTCTATCTTCGTTGTACTTATAGAAACCGATACCTGACTTAACGCCAAGGTGACCTGCACGAACCATCTTACGAAGAAGTCCGCATGCACGATACTTAGAATCCTTAGTCTCATTGTAAAGAACATCCATGATAGCAAGAACGATATCAAGACCTACATAATCACCAAGTTCAAGGGGTCCCATAGGATGGTTACATCCAAGCTTCATAGCTGTATCGATACCTTCGATGTCTGAAATACCCTCTGAATATACGAAGATACCTTCGTTGATAAGAGGAATGAGAATACGGTTAACTACGAAACCAGGAGCCTCGTTAACCTGTACAGGTGTCTTACCAAGAGCCTTGGAGATCTCGATAACCTTCTGTGTTGTCTCCTTAGGAGTGTTAGCGCCAGAGATAACCTCGATGAGCTTCATAACAGGAGCAGGATTGAAGAAGTGCATACCGATGATAGGTGTCTTAAGACCTGCACCAATCTCTGTGATAGAAAGAGATGATGTATTTGAAGCATAGATACAATCAGGATTCTTAACGATGTTCTCCTGAAGTTCCTTGAAGCATGCCTTCTTGATATCCATAACTTCAAGAGCAGCCTCTACTACAAGATCAGGATCTGTAGCGATTGTGTTAAGACCAGTCTTAACCTTTGCTACGATAGCGTCTGCAGCTTCCTGAGTCATCTTTTCCTTCTTAACAAGACGTCCAAGATTCTTCTCGATCTTGCTCTTACCGCCATCAGCAAACTCCTGCTTGATATCGCAAAGATATACTGTCTCAACAGCGTCACACTGTGCGAATGCCTGTGCAATACCTGAACCCATTGTTCCTGCACCAATTACAGCTACTTTCATTGTAAATCCTCCTTAGATATATTTTATCTATTATTTTCTGTCAAAAAATATAATCTTATCATTTGATAAAAACAGTTTTCATTTATGATGATAAGATTCATATTGTTTCATAAATCCTGTCAGATCAAGCGTTCTTGAAATCTACGTGCTTAACCTTCTTAGGATCATCCTTCTTACGAAGGAAGTTAGCCATTCCTTCTACCTGATCCTCTGACTCAAAGCATGAACCAAAGAGCTTCTCTTCGATAACAAGTGCGCTGTCAATATCAGTCTGAAGACCATCATTGATTGCTTTCTTACAAGCACGAACAGCAATAGGAGCGTTGCCTGCGATTGTAGCAGCAAGCTTCTCAGCTGCAGGAAGAAGCTCTTCCTGTGTGTATACAGCATTTACAAGACCGATACGAAGTGCTTCATCTGCCTTGATATTACGTGCTGTGTAGATAAGCTGCTTGGCCATACCAACACCAACAGTTCTAGCAAGTCTCTGTGTTCCGCCAAATCCAGGTGTGATTCCAAGGCCTACTTCAGGCTGACCGAACATAGCATTGTCAGAGCAGATACGAATATCACAGCTCATAGAGATCTCACATCCACCACCAAGTGCAAAGCCGTTAACAGCTGCAATAACAGGGATAGGAAGTGTCTCAATTTTACGGAATACATCATTACCCTTCTTACCAAAAGCTTCGCCTTCTGCCTTAGTAAGTGTTGACATCTCTCCGATATCAGCGCCGGCAACAAAAGACTTGTCTCCTGCACCTGTAAGAACAAGTGCTCTTACTGTATTTAAGTCAATGTTATCAAGAACTGTATTAAGTTCATCGAGAACAGCTGAGTTAAGAGCATTAAGTGCTTCCGGACGGTTAATAGTTACAACAGCGATCTTATCTTTCTGTTCATATAAAACAAAGCTCATTGATTCGTCCTCCGATTTTATCCAGTATTAAGAGGGTGTAGATAAGTCCATACAGGCTATCACACCCTCTGTAAGTTTAATTATTCGTACTTCTCAACGATAGTAGCGCATCCCATTCCGCCACCGATGCAAAGAGTTGCAAGACCCTTCTTAGCGTCTTTCTTCTGCATCTCGTGAAGAAGTGTTACAAGGATACGAGCACCTGAAGCTCCAACAGGGTGACCAAGAGCAATAGCACCACCGTTAGGGTTAAGCTGCTTGTCAACGTCGATTCCAAGATCCTTACCAACTGCTACAGACTGAGCTGCGAATGCTTCGTTAGCCTCGATGATATCGAACTCAGATACGTTCTCGATACCAGCCTTCTTCATAGCCTTCTTAGTAGCTGCTACAGGTCCGATACCCATTACTTCAGGACGAACACCAGCAAGTGCTCCAGCTACGAATGTAGCCATAGGCTTAACGCCGAGCTCTTTAGCCTTCTCTTCTGACATAACAACAAGTGCAGCAGCACCGTCATTGATACCTGAAGCGTTACCAGCTGTAACAAATCCATCCTTGTTGATAGGACGAAGCTTAGAAAGAGATTCAGGAGTAACACCCTGTCTAGGACCTTCATCTGTATCGAAGATGATAGTCTCTTTCTTCTTCTTGACCTCTACAGGAACAATCTCATCCTTGAATGCACCAGATTCGATAGCTGCGCAAGCCTTGTTCTGGCTCTTTGCTGCGAACTCATCGAGCTCTTCACGTGTAAGACCCCATTCATTGCAGATGTTGTCTGCTGTCTGGATCATATGATAATCATTGAAAGCATCCCAAAGAGCATCTTTAACCATAGTGTCTACAAGACCACCCTGGCTCTGGCTAGGCCACATCATACGATATCCGTAACGGCCATTAGGAAGTGCAAATGGTGCAAGTGACATGTTCTCCATACCACCGGCAACAACGATATCAGCATCTCCAGCCATGATCATCTGAGCTGCCTGGTTAACACAGTTAAGACCTGAACCACATACAACGTTAGTTGTAACTGCAGGTACTTCTACAGGAAGACCAGCCTTGATAGAAGCCTGACGAGCAACGTTCTGTCCCTGTCCTGCCTGAATAACGCATCCCATGTATACGTGATCAACATCTTCAGGCTTAACACCTGCACGTTTAAGAGCTTCCTTGATAACGATAGCACCTAAATCTACTGCAGGAATTGTGCTAAGAGATCCACCCATTGTTCCGATTGCTGTACGACATGCACCAGCTAAAACTACTTTCTTTGCCATTTTTATACCTCCGTTGTGTAATTGAGCTCATTTGAGAGCTTTGAGTTACATATTTAGTTGTATTGCCTGATAAATTTGTAAAGCTTTTGTTACCATGTATATTCATATTTAATGAGTATTTTCCTTAAGATGGTAACGATTGTTAATTTTTTATCACAACAGATTCATTATAACATAATGTCTGCTGAGATTGCAATATTTTTAACAAAGTGTAAGCGTTTACAATTCAAAAAAATTCTGCTCATACCCAAGCGGGGTTTCAGTATATGGAAACGTGGATGAATACAGCATCCGGAACGATTTATAATCAAGATAGCGTATAGTTTTCAATGGAAACTCACCAATGAAAATTATATATCTATTTACATAGTTTCTTCAAGAAAAAAAGCAACAAAAAGAGGATGTGCAAAATCATCATAATGCACATCCTCTAATACTACTTATTCAGTTACAAAAAGCATATCAAAGTTCAGGTTCAATAAGACCGTATGTGTTGCCTTTTCTCTTGTAAACTACGTTGGTCTCATCTGTCTCTGCATTGATGAAAACAAAGAAATTATGTCCAAGGAGTTCCATCTGTACGCATGCATCTTCAGGATACATAGGCTTAAGATCAAACTTCTTGACTCTTTCAATACGAATATCGTCATCATCCATGTAATCCTGCTCTAAGAACTCCATCTTAAAAGAGCTCTTCTCAGCCTGATGCTTGTCAACGATCTTATTCTTATATTTCTTGAGCTGACGTTCGATGACTTCTTCGACGAGATCAATAGAAGCGTACATATCGCTGCTGACCTGCTCAGAACGGATGATCTTACCTTTGACCGGGATCGTGACTTCGATCTTGTGACGGTCCTTCTCAACATGAAGTGTTACATTAACATTGGTATCAGGATTAAAATACTTCTCAAGCTTACCAAGCTTGTCTTCAACCGCTGATTTAAGTCCGGGAGTTACATCAATGTTCTTACCTATAATTGTAAATTTCATGGCAGTCACCTCTTTACTCGGAAATAATTGATGATTTCCTTTGATAGGTATAGTATAGCATCTTTACATTCAAATATGCAATTAAACATAGCTAACATTAGCATTGTTCACAGTTTGTTCATGACAGGAAGTCATGACAGGAGACAAATGTATTTCCATTAAGACAAAACTGCCCTTTGCATTATGCAAAGGGCAGTTAATAATATCTTATGATTAGAAAATTCTACGAACAGCAAGTGGTGTTCTGTAATTAGCGTTAGAAATGATAATACCGGTCTTGGATGTAGAAGCATGTACTATCTGGCCACCGCCAATGTAGATAGCAACGTGTCCTGAGTAACATACGATATCACCAGGCTGTGCATTTGCAAGTCCGTCTACAGCAGCACCTACACTTCTGTCAGCAGCTGATGAATGAGGCAGGCTAACACCAAAGTTAGCATATACGCTCATTACGAAGCCAGAGCAGTCACATCCGTTTGTTAGGCTTGTACCACCATATACATAAGGATTACCTACGAACTGTACAGCAAATGCTGCAACAGCTTCTCCGATAGAGCTCTTCTCTGTTGTGAAGGATTCAGCTGACTTAACGCTTGATGAAGATGATGACTTGGAAGTATTAGCACTAGCTGACGCTCTTGCAGCTTCCTTGGCAGCTTCTTCCTTAGCAAGTCTTGCTTCCTCTTCGGCTTTGGATTCAGCCTCAACGAATTCAGTAGAAAGTCTTACGTAATCCATTGATACGTAACCTTCACCTTCCTCGATCTCGACTTTAACCCAGCCATCCAACTCTTCTGTTACAACAAGTTCATCATCGATAGGAACAAGTCCAAGAACTTCTGACTCTGTACTTGCTTCCTTACGAACTTTAAGTGTTGTAGTTGTTACTGTAGCAATACGTGTACCAACCTTTGGTGCAAGTTCTACAGCAGCTTCTCCTGTTACACAGTATTCAGCTTTGACATATCCGGTAACAGAACCTGATTTGATCTGATACCATCCATTCTCTTCTCCAAGGTAAGTACCTACGGAATTATTATAAAGTTTACCAACTATCTCATCATTCTCACTAGGTCCACTTCTTACATTAACATAGTCATGTACCTGAGCGATAACAAGGTTTGAAAATGTCTCTTCCTCGTCATTAGTAGTGGTGGTAGCACCGGTTGCCTCTTCAATATCGTTAAGAACTTCTTCATCTACTCTTGATGAAAGAGGAGTAGTTTTAGTAGTCTCTTTAGTTGAGGTCGTTGAAGATCCGGATGAGCTGCTTGTTGATGAGCTCGAACCATCGGAAGCTGAGTTAGCTGATGAATCAGACTGTGCGTCTTCCTGAAGGTTTGATACTTCTACCTGATCTGAAGCAAGTTCATATCCAATTCCGGCGGAAGGAAGTACTGATGTCACTGATGAACCAGCCATTGCTTCTATTCCCGCGCCTGTAAATGTTACAGCAGCCGTCAACATACATACGGCGAACTGCCTACCAAATCTGTTCAATGTTTGGCCTCCCTACATTGTTACGAAATTGTTACACCGATATTTAATATAACCCTTGAGTCTAATTTTGTCAATACTTGTGGCAATTTTAAGATTTAATAATTTACTTTATCTTAAAATTCCACAAAATATGTGCTTTTAAAGGCTATTATTTTGACACTTTTATCAACAAAAGAGGCTCAAGTTATCTGACAACTTGAGCCTCTCTTATTAAAATTGTCCGAGTTGAATATATAATTTCAAGTAAAAAATTGTTACGATTTTCCCACAAGATAGTCTTGAATAGCTGTAACAGCATTAGCACCATCGGCTACAGCCGTAACAATTTGGCGAAGGCGTTTCTTTCTTGCATCTCCGGCTACGTAGATTCCGGGATGTGAAGTAGCACCAGTTTCCGGAGCTATTATATATCCTTTTTCATCACACTCAACAAGGTCTCTGAATTTTTCTGTTTCAGGTGTGATTCCTACAGCAACAAAGCATGCATCTGTATCGAGAGAATTTTCTTCTTTTGTCTTAACATTTTGCACAAGAACAGATTCAACTTTACTGCTTCCTCTTATCTCTTTAACAACACTGTCCCAAACAACTTCTACATTGGGAAGGGACAGAAGTTCATTCTGAAGTGTCTTGGCAGCTCTGAGTTCATCTCTTCTATGAATCAGATATACCTTGCTACATCCCCTTGCAAGAAAGATTGCATCCTCTACTGCTA
This sequence comes from Butyrivibrio sp. TB, assembly GCF_900110805.1. Taxonomy (NCBI): domain Bacteria; kingdom Bacillati; phylum Bacillota; class Clostridia; order Lachnospirales; family Lachnospiraceae; genus Butyrivibrio; species Butyrivibrio sp. TB. The sequence goes on from NZ_FOER01000014.1 coordinate 23,942, forward strand.
CATCACCTCCGCCTACTACAACTGCGGTCTTGCCTCTAAAGAACGCTCCGTCACATGTAGCACAGTATGATACGCCTACTCCTGTAAATTCATCTTCACCAGGTGCGCCAAGTTTTGAATGATTAGCACCTGATGCTATGATAATGGTATGTGTCTCATATGATCCATTGTCAGTATTAACTTTAAATACCGGAAGCTTAGTATCATTTCCTTCTTCTACTACTTCTATTCCTGATACATTACCTTCAAGGAATAAAGCCCCGAGTTTATCAGCATGTTCTCTAAACTTCATTCCCATATCAAAACCATTGATACCCGGTAATCCAAGATAGTTATCAACTTCATAAGTGTTAAGGATCTGGCCGCCTGATGTAAACTCTTTTTCTATAACTGCAACATTAAGATCAGCTCTCTTGGCATATACTGCTGCTGAAAGTCCTGCAGGGCCGCTTCCTATAATGAGTGTATCGTACATAAATAGACCTCCTTATGATTCGTGGACATTATTAAAACATTTCGTATTTTTATCGTGCTATTTAATTGCGTGCAATCTTTCTATGTTTTTATAATACTCATAAAGTTTGTCTTTTGTCAATTACTTTGTTAACATTAGCTTATAACAAGGCTTTTGTAAGCAATTTATGATTATTGTTTATTATCTAAACATAAAATACGGACAGTTTTTCACAGGACAATACCCAGTGCACTGACTGTCTTATTATAAAAGGAGTTATAAAATGGACGATTACGTTCTTGTAACAGGTGCATCCAGAGGCATCGGCAAAGCTATAGCCAATGAGCTTGCCAATAAAGGCTATAATCTGTATCTTACATGCCTTAAACATGGCGATGACTTAAAGTCGTATAGTGCAGAGCTTTCTGCTAAATACGAGATCAACTGTATACCTTTTGTATGCGACATCGGAAATTATAACGATGTTGCTGAAATGTTCGAGCAGATTCCGAGAGTTAATGTTGTTATCAATAATGCCGGAATTGCCTGGCTTGGTCTTCTGACAGATATGGAACCTCACGAGTGGGACAATGTTATAAGGACTAATCTGTCATCTTTGTTCAACACTTCAAAATGTGCAGTCCCCTTAATGCTACGTCAGGGAGGAGGAAAGATCATCAACATCTCTTCTGTATGGGGGCAGGTAGGAGCTTCTACTGAAGTTGCCTATTCTGCAAGCAAGGGCGGTGTTAATGGATTTACAAGAGCTCTCGCCAAAGAACTGGCGCCATCCAATATAAGTGTAAATGCCATATCCTGCGGTGTCATCGATACGGATATGAACAGGTCTCATCTATCTGACGATGATATGGAAGATCTCAGAAACGAAATACCGGCGGGCCGATTGGGCACGCCGGAAGAAGTCGCAGCTATGGTATTAAAAGTTATAGAGTCCCCCAGCTATATGACAGGACAGATCATAACGCTTGATGGCGGATGGATATAAGTAGCCACTTACTTTACTCACAACACGAGGCTTAGTCTGAAAATACTGTAAGACATAAAGAGCTCTTATGAGAGCTCTTTTAAAGTCTTTACAATAGCCTCCTCATCAAGTGGCTTAGAGATAAACTCTACAGCTCCTATTTTGAGAGCTTCCATCATCTTCTGCTTCTGTCCGGCTGCAGTTACCATGATAACCTTAGCCTGAGGGTCAAATCGCATAATAAGTTTTAAAGAGTCTATGCCATCCATTACCGGCATAGTGATATCCATGGTGACAATATCCGGCTTAAGTGTCTGATATAAGTCATAACCTTCCTTGCCATCTACTGCTTCGCCAATAACTGTGTGACCATTACGTTCAAGAATGTCTCTAAGTACTCTTCTGGATGTTCTGGAATCATCTACTATAAGTACGTTTGCCATGCCTTTTCCTCCTCACAACTCATTATATGTCTCAAACAATTTCTGTTTTTGTTGAATCAGATATATTGATGAATATATTTGCATTTGTGCAAAAAACGGGAAGTGAATAAACCACAGGAGCCTTGATATTAGCAAAATGCGTAATATAGACAGGCGGTTCTAGATCTATCATCTCGCTATCACTGCTTTCCTGTGTGACATATATTCCATTAGTACAATTGATGAATTCGCAAAGCGCATCAAGCACATCTTCTCGGGTTTCTATAAATTCTTCTTTGGTATAACTCATTGCTACCTTCTGAAGATCTGTATAGCTTCCTGAAATGCTGTTGCAGAGCTTATCTCTTCCGATGGTCTTCTGATAACCGACACATTCTCCTGATACGTTCTCTTTCTTTTCAAGATAACCGATAGTAACATGCTGATCTATAAGACGATAAACATTTTTAACCGCAATTATAAGCATCTTAACAGTCTTCTCATCAGCATCTTTGGTGAAGATTGGAACTATCCTGGAGATATCATTGCATCTAAGTGCATCTATATCAGACTCCATGAGTCCATACTTTGATGCATACTCCAAAGATAGTTCTGATATCTCCTGGAGAGTCATAAATCCAAGATCTACCAAAGCTTGAGAGAAGGCCATAAATTCATTGCCCTGCTTATCTAGGAGCCTGGAAACCTGCTCAGGAGATAGATACCCCAATTCAATAGCAAGGTCACCAAAGAATTTGTCGTGAGTTGACTGAAGGGAATTAATATGTTCTGCCTGAGGTATACTCATAAGCTTCTCGTTAACAGCTATAACACCGAGTCTGGCTCTGTCTATAGCCTGTTTTTCATAAACCTGCTTAATCTGTTCACCTGTCAGCCTTCCCTGTTCAACAAGATAATAGCCTAACATTCGATCAAACATTTAAACCGCCTTTCAGTAGAAGGTTTACTTGTCAGTCTTAGTCTTAGTTCTCAGGTGTGATATCAGCTGCTTCTACGCTGCTATCACTTGTTTGTGTAGAATTTGTTTTTTCACTTGCCTCATCAGCATCATGTGTGCGTTTGGGCATCTGAATGATCTTGTCTGCAACGTCTTCAGCACTTGCTCTTTTGATAATATCCTGAGCATTTGCTTCATTTACAGTTTTACCTGCATTCTTGGACTCTGCCATCATACGTGAAGCTGCCTCGAGTGCCATCATCTTGTCCTTAGGAAGCATGATATTCTCTCCCATAGGATTGATAGCAAGTCCGTCCTTGTCCTGAACAAATCTTAAAATATCGCTGAATCTGAAGACAGCGCCTTCAAATCCCTCTCTGCCAAACTTCTTGGAGAATTCTATACCATCTGTAAATATCGGAAGAAATAACTTTCCATTATTGGTCTTCATAACAGGGAAGCGAAGCTTGGTATCTTTGTTGAACTTAATACGTCCATCACTCATCATCTCAGCAGGTCCTTCGTGCTGGATAGGCACGATATAACGTCCTGCTCTTGCAAGAGCTACCATTCGAGCTTCCTTGGTCTGTACTACCTGTGCTCTCTTCTCATACTTAACAGGCCAGCGAGCCTCTGATAAAAAGTCAAGCATTGCAAGTCTGAGCTGAGGATTCATGGGAGCTTTCTTCTGGTCCTGACCAAAATCAGGCGGAGCTACAATCTCGCTTCTTGAAAATCTAGCTCTGTAACGACCATTGTCAATAATGATCCTTTCGATTCCAAGATAGTACAGATAATCAAAGAATCCTCTGTCTGTACTCTCTGCTCCCTCAGGAACAGCAGGGCAATCCTTAACGGTAAGCTTTCTATACTGCTTGCCATAAGCTGCAGCTACCTGCTGCGCTATCTCTTTTTCCAGATAGATGTATGCAAATCCGTTCTCTATAAATGGAAACTTGGTCGCATCATCATAGAGACAGTAGATCATCTTGGCATCACGAACTCGGTTTAAAAGTTCGTTGTAAAGAATACGATGATTCTCACTAAATCCTTTTAGTTTACCTTTTGAGTTATAATACTCAAGTGTTGTAAGTACAAATAAAAGTTCCGGAAGTGTAAGAAATTTAAGTGTATCAAGACCTATCTTCTCTTCATAAATAAGTGGTCCTATCTCGTCCTTACGTTCCTGAGATACCGGATCCTCAAACACATCAGGCTCTTCACCCTGTGTACGAATTCTTGAAATTGGAACCGGATGCGGCCATTCAAGGCCTTCATGTGCTGCGATCTGGTCTTCCTTTTCTTTGATGGCCTCCTCTTCTTTGCGCTTTTCGGCGAGCGCAGCGGCCTCTTCTTCTTTCTTTTTGTTTCCCCCGAATAAGTCAAATAAACCCATAAAGCATAGTCCTACTTTCATTAAAGCTATTCATCTTATAATTATAAATGATTATAAATGATGTTACAATGATGTTCTCTATCAAATCATCATTCTTTAAATTAAAGGAATGAGGTAATAGCCCCTCTATCAGCCTTCAAACACAATATATCCATGGATTTAAAAACTGATAAGAGGCGTATTATAAACCGTTCACTATGGTCTGCAAAAATCACATGTGAACATCAATATCTGATTCATAGAAAGCCTTGACACCTTCTGCCATGTATACTGGATCCTTGGCGCCTGCTGTCTCATAAGGAGAATGCATAGCAAGCTGGGCAAGTCCTATATCTACTGTATTAAGAGCAACCTGAGTATTGCTGATATTGCCAAGTGTGGATCCGCCAGGCATGTCACTTCTATTAGTAAACATCTGATAAGGAACCTTAGCCTTGTCCAGAACCATTCTGAACATAGCTTCAGATGCTCCGTCAGTTGTATACTTTTGGTTTGCATTAAATTTAATTACTATACCCTTGTTCATAGCAGGACGATTAACAGGATCTGCCTTATCTGTATGATTAGGATGCATAGCATGTGCATTGTCTGCTGAGAGCATGAAGCTCTGTGCAAGAGCTGTATGATACTGTTCTCTTGTGCGTCCAAGGCCTTCATTGATTCTTTCAAGAGTGTCTTTTAAGAAAGTTGATGCTGCACCCTGCTTAGTTCCGCTTCCAACTTCCTCATTATCAAATACACAATGTACAAGTGTATGTGATGTAGACTCAGCATTAAGGAACGCTTCAAATGTTGTATATACACACTCCTGGTCATCAAGTCTTGATGAGCTTATATATTCTTTGCCGGCTCCCCATACTGTAGGCTTAACTCTGTTATAAAGAAAAAGGTCACTTCCAATAACTTCAGAAACCTTTACTCCTGCAGCCTTAGCTATAGTTTTGTCAAATGTTCCCTTTGTAGCAATATCACCGAAAAGAGGCTGCATATCCTTCTGAGCATTGAACTTATAGCCATTGTTGGCCTCTCTGTTCATATGGATAGCAAGAGACGGCATCATAACAAGATCCCTGTCTACGTTTATAAGCTTCATAGAGATGGAATTGTCTGAGTCCTTCACAAATACTCTTCCTGCAATTGATAACGGTCTGTCAAACCAAGGGCCATCAAGCATTCCGCCATAGCCTTCAACATTAAGCTTTACATACATACCGCCTTCAGTCATTTCAGGATTTTCCTTGATCTTGAAGGATGGTGAATCGCTGTGGCTTGCTGTCATAAGGAAGCCTTTGAAAGACTTCTTAGGAATCTGGAAAGAAATGATAGATGAACCGTTACGTGTAACATAATACTTGCCACCGGCTTTGAGCTTCCAGCTTTCAGACTCGCGAAGCTTTGTATATCCTTCGGCGTCAAGCCTGGTCTCCATATTGCTGATTACGTGGTAGCATGTAGGAGATGCATCGATGAATTTGAGCATATCCTTAGTGATCTTTTCAAACATTTGTAAATCCTTCTTTCAATAAATATCAAATTCGCGAATCGCTTCGCATTATAAACATTTTAATATCAGATAACCCAGTCATTACCATAACCGCCGCACCAGCATTCGCCCTGTTTGAACTCAGCTGATGAGTATTCCTTGCCATTGCCATCCTTATAGATAAGTTCCTGATTTCTTATGGTAACTCTGGTATCTGCAGGTACTGATGCTGTAATGAAACAGTTAGATCCAACTACAGAATCATGTCCTATGATAGTCTCTCCTCCTAGTATAGATGCCCCGGAGTAGATAGTAACATTGTCTTCTACGGTAGGATGTCTCTTCTTGCCACGAAGGTCCTGTCCTCCTCTTGTGGACAAAGCTCCAAGGGTAACACCCTGATATATCTTGACATGTTCGCCGATAACTGTCGTCTCACCAACTACTACACCTGTTCCATGATCTATCATGAAGTATTTACCAATGGTAGCTCCAGGATTTATATCAATACCTGTTTTGGAGTGGGCATACTCTGTCATCATACGCGGGATAAGCGGTACTCTTAGTAAAAAGAGCTCATGAGCAAGCCTGTTAACAGTTGTTGCAAGTATTCCCGGATACGAAAGAACTATCTCTTCCTTACCATATGCTGCCGGATCGCCGTCAAATGTAGCCTGTACATCAGTATCTACGAATTCACGGATCATGGGAATACTCTCACCAAATTCACCTGCTATACGCTTAGCAGCTTCTTTCCTTAAACGCTCGTCCGTATCTCTGTACTCTTCGTTGTAGGTAAGAGCGATAGTGATCTGCTTCTCAAGATTGTACATGACATCTTCTATGAGAACTGACATACGGTTTCTGTCATTAAAACTCCTGTACACTCTGTCTCTATAATATCCAGGGAAAATAACATTAAGAAGTTTATGAGTAATATCCTCAACCGCTTTGGAGTCAGGCTGGCCAAACACATCCATCTTGTCTACATCGCGTTTTTTGTCATAATCCTGAAGTATTACTTTTATAATGTGATCTATATCATGATTATTAGGCATTGGTTTCTCTTCACCCTTTCTTGTCGGTTTCCGAAAAATAGCAATCATTTGGATTATAACATAAATTTCGGCGTTCGGCTTCCATGCCTCACTTTTATCCGAAATTTATTACGATAACTTCCTGTTATAAACATAAATCACACACATAAACACAAAAATCGCAGGCGGCATATACCGTCTGCGACATATAAGTAGTTTGTTTTATTTTCTGAATGCTCCGATTCCCTTTTGAGATGTATTTTCTTTATTTTCACCAATCTTGGAGAACACAGCGATTACAGCTCCAATACCTGCAAAAATATATTGCTGTATAAGCATTTCATTAAAGGCATCTCCCAAATTAAACTGTGCTATCTTCTCATCCACCTCAATAAATGCTTCAAATACGTTGTAGCCTTTAAAAGCGCTTGTTATATCTAGTGCAAAGCAAAATCTTGTTCCTACATATACCATTGCCAAAACTGCAATTATGCTTATAACTATACCTTTTTTTGTCTTTCTTCCGGAAAGCATCTCGTATCCCTTAAATGCGCATAGTCCCATAATTACACCTGTATAGAATGCGACTCTTCCAAGCTTGTACAGAACTACCATAAATACAACACCAATAAGTGCACCGCCTATAGAACCCAATATTCCAAGTCCAACATTTTCTTCTTTTTCCATTTCAGCTGCCATCTTATCAGTACTTACAGCCTTACCATTAAGCATAGCTGCATGACCGCCCTGCATATATGAATTCTGCTGGCCATTGCCCTGATATATATTATTTGAATAGTTAACATTCTCATTGGCGCTGCCCTGAAAGTATGCGCCCTGACCATTATTAAGCTGATTGTTCTCGTATTGTTCCATTTTAAATTCCTCTTTTTATTGTATTATTTGTACTTAAGAAGCCATTGCTTCTTTTAAATTAATCCCTGTTATATCCTATAAAAACATCTTATAAAAATATCTTATAAGAATCTCTTATACGCTCAAAAAAACCAGGTATGCTGCGTCCTTTGCGGCATGTCCTGGTATCTTCAGCCCTCTTTTAACCCTAAGCTTTCCTTAGGTTTTTAGATCATTTAATTAATAAGCCATTATTAATCGCATGATCCATGAGTTGGATGAGTTCCATCGCACTCTGAAATTTACCCCGCTTATTCTCCTCTGCCCACACGACTACTCCTTGCCATGTAGCATGCTGTCTGAACTTGACCTGAATGATGAAGGTTCCCATATTTCCTCTCATCTTCTGGAGTCGTTCAATTTTTTGTTCAAAATCGCTTGTCCTGATGTTGCCGGATCTTGTTACTGCATGGGTACGCATAAAGCTGCGTTCATTAAGTGCTCTCTGCGGGTAATTCCATCTATCGTAAAGATCATCCATGTGAATTACCATTTCATTGATACCTGTGAATTGAAACGCTGAGGCATCATAAGGCTCCCATACCCTTCCAATGAAGTCTCCGTTCTCACATCTATCAATGCCCACGCATATTAAATTGGGTGCATATAGCTTTTGCTGACTGCTCTCAAGTATCTCCATATTAAACTCCTTAAGAAACAGATGAGGCTACATCGGCCTCTTCAGCTTCGTTGACAGCGCTGTCCATCATCTTGATAAGTTCAAGTGTGCTTCTGAAGACTTCTTTGCGTCCTCCTTCAGCCCAAGTGACTTTTCCCTGCCAACTACCTTTTTCCTGGTGCTGAATTTCTACTATGAAAGTACCTTTTTTGTCCTTACTGTCATTCAGCTTGTGAATGCTCATGAATTTTCTCCCTTTCATTTTACATATTATACCCAAGAAATTTACATAATTAGATTAACATTATATACATCATACAAAATATCATATTTCGGTTTTATTTTGATTTTTATTTGATAATATTTAAGAAAAAGAAAATGCAGGCATCCAGTAATACTGTAGCCTGCACTCTCTTATGAGGGGTATTGATGAGATATACGGCAATAGAAAACTAATGCTCAGGTTTTAGTATTCTATTGCCCACCTTTGTCTGCAGTATTGCTGCTGACATGATGTATTATTACACGCTAACCTAAATCAAAACTAAAAATGTTTTTTAGATAACTAAAAATCCCGGTTATTTAGTTAGATATTTTTTCTAACAAAATAATCGGGATCTTTTTACATCCTGTAATTAGAAATAGAAGTATAAGTTTGAAAGTGTTCCACTTTCAAACCCAAATTGATGACGCGAGCTCCATCAATTTGAACCATTAGTCACTCGCTTTGCTCGCGACATGAGGTTAACCATGTACTTCTATACATTCTCTTTTTTAGTCCTATAAAGGTGAAAAATCATATTCAAATGCCCTGCTGCTTCATGCTTGACATCATGCGTCTGTATGCATCTTCAAGGCTATAGAAAGGTTCCCATCCAAGGCTCCTTAGCTTAGCATTAGATAGTTTCATCTTGGTATCTGCTGCATAACCAAACTTATTATCTTCAGGTATATCAAATACTACCTTGATCTTACCTTCTGCAAGCTTCTTAGAGGCAAACTCAGCCATGCCTGCTATGGTTGTATGTGTATCTTCATTACTTACATTGTAAGCAGCAGAATTATCGCCTTTTATAAGTATCGTAAGAAGACCTCTTATTGTATCAGCAGTATAGCAGTAGTTACCTTCTGAAAGTCCCTTTGTATGAAGAACTATATCCTGCTCATTCATCACACTTCTTGCAAACTGTGCAAATACTCTGTTTTCTCCGGGAAGTATTCCGGCTCCGAATGTCTGAGACAGTCTTGCAATCTTGGTCGGAACACCAAATTCCTTGGCATATGCTATGCACATATTCTCGCACATGCGCTTGGTAAGCTGATAGTTGCTTCTTACAACAAGCGGATCGATATATCCCATCACATCCTCAGTTACTACTGTAGGTTCAAAGAAGCTTCCGTATACTTCCATGGATGATAAATAGACAAAAGAACTGCATCCAAGTTCTCTTGCTACTTCCAGCATATTCTTAGTGCCGTCTAAAGCTGTATCTATTGTCTCTACAGGCTTTTCAACCATAGTTTTTGAAGCTGTTACAGCTGCGCCGTGAATTATATAAAAAGGTGCGTTTTTTTTGTCATCAATTCTTGAGACATCAACATATGCAGACTTTACTGCAAGAAGCAGTCCGTCTCTGTCATTAAGATCAGCTCTGACAAATGAGATATCTCCGCGTCCAAACAGATCACCATAGATAGACTGTGCCTTATCAATATTCCTTACAAGAGCAAGAACACTGATATTAGCGTCTTTAAGTCTGTTCATTGCAGCAAGGCTCTTGACCATCTGCATACCTACAAGTCCAGTTGCACCTGTTACCAGTATTATGGAATCTTTGAGTTTCTCAAAAGGAAGAGTCTTGCAAAGCGCTGTATTTTCAAGATCCTCCTGAAGAGTACTATCATTAGGACTTTCTATAATATTGCTACCGTATACGTTCATCATTAACCTCTTCTAACTCAAATCTAGGAAAAAGAAAATCAAACTATATCAATAGATATATTTATTTAGCCTGTTCCTTGGCCTTGGCTTTGGCAGCTCTTTCAGCTGCTTTTCTGTCTTTCTCTGCTTCTTCCTGCTCAAGTCTTACTTTGTGTCCCTTGGCAAGTTTTTCTATATCTTCCGGTTTTTTAGGAAGTTTTTTGGTCATAAGGAATTCTTCGTAAGCATCACAATACAGATCAACCTCATCAGTAAAAGCAACCTGTTTGCCATGATCAAGCCATAAAATCTTGTTACAAAGCTCTCTAACCTGAGAGATTGAATGGCTAACCAGAAGACCTGTAACACCACTATCAAGGATCTCTTTCATCTTGTCGCCGGACTTCTTCCTGAATGCACCATCACCAACTGACAGTACTTCATCGAGAATGATGATATCAGGATTGACAAGACATGCTATTGAAAAAGCAAGTCTTGATTTCATACCGGATGAGAGCTGCTTGAATTCATAATCCTGAAATTCTTCAAGCTCTGCAAATTTGATGATCTCATCATATTTTTCATCAAGAAACTGTCTTGTATATCCAAGAAGGGCGCCTCGAAGGTATGTATTCTCCTTAACGGTCATATCTCCGTCAAATCCGCTGGCAAGCTCAAGTAGAGCTGCAATATTGCCCTTAGTATGAAGTTCTCCATATGTAGGGATCATAATGCCCGTCACAGCCTTTAAAAGTGTAGACTTACCTGCACCATTGGAACCAATGATACCAAGCATGTCTCCCTTTTCAAGCTTGAAAGTTACATCCTTGTCTGCCCAGAATTCCTTGACATGATAATTACCCTTTAAGTGACGGATAACATATTCTTTTAAACCTATAGCCTTAAAATCACCCGTCATATAACGGATGCTGACATTATTACATTCTATAACTGACATAACGTTAATCCTCTTATAAATAGTACAGGAATGCGTGATTATTTTTCTTGTAGATAAGTCCGCCTATAAGTAGGCTTATTCCCGCATAAAAAAGGCATAGGAGATGATATTCCAGTGATGGAACAAGTCCATCGATCATTATCACACGGAAATATTTGATGTATACATATACCGGGTTCAACAAGAACAATCTCTGTCCCAAGGCTGAAAACTTATCAACTGAATAGAATACAGCTGAAACATATGTCAGCAGAGTAAGCACAATATCGTAAAGATATCTTATATCTCTAAAGAACACGAACATTGCTGACAGTATAAGTCCCACTCCGATATTAAGTCCCAAAATGCAAAGGATAGGGAAGATCAAAAGGAACTGTCTTGGGTGAAATGATATTCCATCAAATGCACAGAATATAAAGTATACAACCAGTGTAAGTCCAAAGTTTACAAGAGCTGATACGTTCTTGGATAAAAGGAACATATACTTTGGCACATTGATCTTAGTAAAAATCTTGGAGTTGTTAACAAGGCTGGTCATACCATTCTTGGTAGACTCCTTGTAATATGACAAAACAAGCTGACCACTAAAAAGGTATGTTACATAATGCTCCATCTTGTGGCCAAACAGATTTGAAAAGATCACATACATAACAAGAAGTGTGAAAAGAGGTGAAAGAATACTCCATCCCATTCCCAAAATACTTCTTTTATATTTCTGTTTAAAATCTCTTTTTACCAGCTCTTCAAAAAGAAACTGATACTTTTTACATTTTTTAATTATCTTTTTCATCTTTTACTAAAATAGCTTTTAAGCCCCTCTTAAAGTTTGGTGACACCTTCTTATAAAGAAATGCCAATGCTTCAACTACCAATGCTGTTACAAGTGAACATACAACATAGATCACAGTCTTCTGCTGCTTAGTAAGACTATCACTTAATATCAGGTTAAGATTCTGAGCATAGTATAAATGCGAAAAATACATCGCTGCAGAAAATCTTCCAAGTATCATACTGAATCTGTTGTTACATACCTCTGACAAAATTCCGACCTGAGCAAAAGACAGAATAACTGATATGGACAATATCATCAGGAAGAAATAGTCATCTCTTCCCGGCTTTTCCATGTACATATATACAATAGCCATCAAATATCCTGTAAGCTGAACGATCTCAAAAATAACTCTTGCCAGTCCGGACCAGTTAATATTTTTGATCTTTCTGACTATGTCAAAAGACCAAATACCTATACATATCTCAGCAAAAGCCCTTATATTACCTTTATAAATAATACTGTACACCTTGGTCGGATTCCTTGGATGTCCGTCAAGGATGCACATCATTCCAAGAAGCATAAGCGCAAGGAAAGGGCACCAGATTTTCCTCATCATGTGAGGAAACTTCCTAAGCAGCGGATACAATATAGTCATGCAGATAAGCATAGAAGATATGTACCACATAACGCCATCAAGTCCGCCATCATAGATGCCTGTCATCTTCAAAAGAGACAGTTCCCAGAAATTCTCTTCGAACTCTTCAAAAGCCTCCACTATGCTCATCTGACCTATTATTATTACAAATATAAGTCCTATAAACCATGCAATAGGAAACTGCGGAAGCACCGCCTTAATCTTCTTTTTAATAAAAGAAGCTGTTTCATTAGCAAGATTCCTGTCAACAGGAATTGTATTATAGTTTTTGGAAGACACTATGCGGTCTACCGTATTCATCATCAGATAGCCTGACACAATAAAGAAGAACTCTACACCCAGCGAACCTCCCAGAAAATAACAGTTATCATCTCCCAAAAGGTATCTTGAATGATGAAGAAGTACAATAAAGGCGAAGACAAAACGCAGAATTTCTATCCTACCATTCCTTCGGCTTTTTGTTTTTTCCGCCATATTCCAACCTCTAAAAATTCGTGTAATAAAATCCAAATAAGGGCGCAAAGGTACAATCCCCATGCGCCCTAACTATTTTAACCAAGAAGTTTCATGAGACGATCAACAATTCTCTCACTTGCATGACCATCATCCATGCATCCCTTACCATCAAGGAATTCTTTAACTTTATCTGCATAAAGTTTTTCATCAAATGAACGAACATTCTGCATCATCTCATCATTGCATTTCGCAACAGGGAATGGAGACTCTTCAAGTTTGAAATAGAATCCACGTTCATTGTTATAAATATCTACATCGCGAGCATAGATAAATCCAGGCTTGCCGCTTAATACAAAATCATAGATCCATGAGGAATAATCTGTAATTCCGCAATCTACGAAGGAAAGAAGTTCCTGAATATCAGGAAGATCTGTTACATCGATAACGCAATCCTGTTTAAGCTTGTTCTGAGTCTTTTCTTTCTTCTTATCATTGTCATGATAACGAAGAAGGATCTTCCACTCTCCGCCGAAGCGCTCTTCAAGAGCTTCGACAAGTCTGTCACAATTAAGATCATATACTTCAAAATTGTGAGTATCACGGAATGTAGGGGCATAGAGACAGAGCTTTGTATCAGGGTTAAGACCTCTTTCTTCGAAGAATTCCTTCTTCCACTGAGCTCTCTTCTCCTTGTATGTATCAAAGAAGATATCATTTCTGGCATGTCCGAGACGCATGATACGTGTTTCAGGCCAGAATGTCTCTCTGAATACGTCTTCCTCAAACTTTGAGTTAGAAATACAGTAGTTGGTAAGCTTACCTGTACGTATTGCAGCTTCAGGCCATGAAAGATTAGTATTGTAATGTGCAAGGTCAAAACGCTTGATACCAAGACTTCCGTGCCATGTCTCAAATACACGCTGCTCCTTCTTAACAGGGAAAGGATAGAACTTATCACCAAGAAGTGAATTGATGATAATAACGTGTGAAGAACATGCTGCTACAAAATATTCATAACTGTTCATCTTAACAACATGAACATTAGGAAGATCCGGAACATAACCTCTTGTATTCATATTGGTAACGCCCCAGTATATCTCAACATTGGCATTGCGCTTTATAAGCTCTTCGCATATATACTTAGGGTTACATGAATAGCTGTGGTTGAAAGTGATGAACATGATCCTGTTATGAACTACAGGTGTATTCTGTGAAAGAACTTTACGGTTCTCATAACCTATAGAACGATCAACCCATGTCTTAGTCTGCTTCCAGGCTACTCCCATTCTCTTAAAGAATCTTCCTTCTACAGCTGCAGGGAACATTCTTTTTGCTTTTCTCTTTACAATCTGAACTACTGGCATTATAAATCTCCTAAAAATACTACTATTATGAATAAACTTCGATGCAGAATATCTATATTACAGTCCGAAGATCTGCTGATTCTCACGGGCATCAATTATAGCACGGAACATATAGAAGTCAACCGGAGTTGTGATCTTAATGTTCTCAGGACGGCCCTCAACTGTGAAAAGCTTATGTCCATAATATTTCATCATACTTGCAGAATCAATAAAGTCATCCTTCTGCTCTTCAATAGCCTTAGTATGGCAAGCCATAATATCTTTGATATGGAAACACTGAGGTGCTCTTGCCATGAGACACTGCTTACGGTCAATGATACGTCCTACTTCGCCGTCAGCCTCGTTATCAAGGAAGATAGTCTCAATAGCAGGAGTAACAGTGATGGCATTGCCCTTGGTATTAGCGCACTCAATCGCTTTAGTTATAGTATTAGGGTCTACAAGCGGACGAACACCATCATGTATAAGAACTACATCATCATCGTTATACATAGATGATATAGACTTAAGTCCATGATAGATAGATTCCTGACCTGAGGCACCACCCGGAACAATAGCACGAACCTTGGTAATATTGAACTGTTCGCAATACTTCTTCATCTTAGGTATCCACTCTTCAAGACAAGCGATAACAATACCGTCTATATCAGGATGGTTCTCGAATTTCTCAAGAGTATATATGATAAGCGGCTTACCGTACAGAATAAGGAACTGTTTAGGCACTGCCTTAGAATTCATACGCTTACCGGTACCTCCGGCAAAAATTAATGCTGCATTCATTTGTAAATCCTTTCCAGCCTTACTATCAGGCCAAGAGTGGTCCTCGTTAATTTGAAGATCATCTCTTTTCAATACTGCTTTTTTCTTCCAGACTCAGATAAAAAGGTTTAAAGAAAATATGCTTCTCTATCTGATCAGGAGAAGGTAACTTCATATAATCACCATACAGGTTCTTTAAATACAAATCGATATTACGCGGAACTCTGTACAAATTACCATCATACAACACTTTTCTGGTTCTGCAAACATCTTTTCGTAAATACATCTCTCCAAAGAAGTATTTACGGCCTGTAGGAACGGTTACATACTTGGAATGATCGTTCTTGCAGATGCGGTTCACATTATCTCCTACCCTTACAAGAGTATCAAGTGAGATAAAAGAAATCAAGAAACCTATAGCTATCTTCATTTTGAAGACCTTAGCCATACCAGCTTCACCGCTGTCAGCTGCCATCTTCATCATCTGCTTCCTGTCACGATAGAACTTCCTGCATGACACAAGAAAACCCAATCCGCAACATGCAAGTCCATGAAGATTCCTTGCGAGCGCATTGTTAAAAGTATTCTCCATGACAAAGAGGTCTATAAAGGCTCCGGCTTCTTTGTTTTTAAAATCTTCTCTTGTTACAACACTGGTACCCTTAAGTCTTATCCTGGACAGAAGAAGGTTGTAACCCTTAGTTCCCTGGGGTGTATGAATCCAATACTTCCAGCCGAATTTCCTGGTAAAAAGAGGTATGAACACATCATAATCTCTTCTGGGCATATTGATATCAATATCATCATCCCACGGAATAAAACCATGATGGCGGACCGCACCTAATGCTGAACCGCCACCAAGAGTATATGTAATATTGTTCTCCTCGCAGACAGAAATGATATCTGCAAGGATCATGTTAAGTGTCTTCTGAAGTGCTGCAAGCTGCTTATCATCAAGAACCACATTGCCAGCCGACTCCATATGCTTAAAAGCATTAACTGTTGAAAGTGACAAGGTACACCTTCCTTTAAACTTCGTATTTCTCATGGAAGATTTTGGCACGAAGGAACTTGCTGATCTTCTTGACCCAGTCAATCTTCTCCATATATACATATGGAAGGATCTTAACTTCAGAACGATCAATCCTACCTGTCTCAATCTGATAGTCAAGCCAGACATTGAATATGATCTCGCTGACTCTTCCGCAATATCTACCCTGGAAATGAGACATGTGTCGTACGTCAATCTTCTTCTCAAGCTCTTCAAGAATATTGAACAACCATGTGCAATACTCATTAAGAAGCTCTCTGTCCATAATCATCATATTGAACATATGTCCACTGGTCTGACGAAGGACTTTATCATAGGTTTCTATATATTCAGGATACATCTGAGAGATGATACCCCTTGTAACATAAAGATGTTCTATATAATGAGTGTGCTGATAATGTGAATACAACGACTCAATAACATAATGACGCTTAGTAGGAAGAAAAACACGATACTTGCCAAGCATAGGCTGAAGCTCACGGCGAAGAAGTATCCTGCCTTTTGGATTCCTTGAAGATCTGAATCCGCCAAAATAGCGTCTGTAATGGCATAGACCTATATAATCCGCGTCAAGATTCTTCCAAGCCCAGTATAAACCTGTAAGCTCGCAATAAAGCGGATTCTTCTCAGAAATATTGTCCCCATCGTTATCTTTCTGATAACCAAGGTCCTTGGGATTACCATCCTTGTCCTTATCAAGAGCAGCACCAACCTGCATAGGAATGTACATCTTGCTATGAGGCATCCAATATTTCTTATGAGTATTGACTATTATCTTTACTGACTGATACTTTTTCATATTATTCCTCTGGTTAGATGTCGGAACAGAGCTTGTCACTATGATCAAAAGCTCTATTATCTTTACAAGTCCGAGAGCCTTTCTTTTGGCTCGAAAAAAGGTACACAACCCCGTGTACCTAACTTTCCCCTAACTATAGGATAATATAACATAAAGAAAACGCCATGTCATTGGCATTTGTGATAAAAGTAAACTTTTTTTGATAAATTTTTTGTAAATTTTAATAAAAGATGAACAAATTATGAACGCCGCTCTATTTGCAGTAATAAAGCGGCGCCCGGCTATCATTAAAAAATAGATTATTGGAGCAAATTACCAAATACAATATCTTCTGATTCCGTATTGCGATAAACTCTAAAACTCATCCTATTATATAGGTAAGAACACGATCATCTTGCCTGATCTTCAAGTTCTGCCGGAAGCTCAGCAAGCGATACAACACTATATTTAAAGTCAGCTCTTGAACCGGCAATCTCTTTGAGTCTCTTGTTGATACGGCGGTAGATGATATCACAGTCTTCCTGACTTGTTCCTACAAGAAGTATAAGGAACTGGCTGTTGGAATACTTGGTAAAAGTATCTCCCTGACGAAGTGTGTCATGTATCGCTTCCCAAAGAGCCTGGCTTCTGGCACGAAGCTTGTCCTGATTGCGTATCATCTTGCCTTCATAATCGACCAGAGTACACAGCATCATAAATACTGAATATCCGGTTCTTTCCATATTTCTTGAAAGGATGTGATAAGCATCGATAAAGCTTGGATACGAGCAGTCATATGCACCCTCATCTTCTGAAACTTCTACAGATCTTCTGTCCTGAGTCATCTCAGCCTGTATCTGATGAATCTGTCCGGGAGCATTGTCAATCTTAGCGCTCATCTTATGATACACATCAAGGAGCTTCTCCGGAATTGGAAGACCAAGTTCAGTAGTATAGTATGCTACTGTGTTGTCATACACTCTTAAAGCATTCTTGTAATCGCCCTTAGCTATAAGTGTCTGGATCTGGCCAACCTGCCAATCGTTCTCAGGATAGATCTCTGCTGCGCGTCCATAGATGTGATAGGCTTCTTCATATTCTTTCTTAGAAAGGATATACTCGCCAAGCCAAGATACCACTTCATCATACATCTTGCGAAGTGCAACGCTCTCCATGATAACCCATGTCTCTGTGGACAGAGCAGGAAGAAGCTCTCCCTGATAGAGGTTGAAAGCTTTATTAAAATATTCAAATTTAAGTTCAGGATCCTGCGTATCATGACCCTTTCTGTAATTGTCTTTAAAATCAAGAGCGTCAACCCATACAGGTACAGCAGGGTCAATTATAAACATCTTCTTATGCTTCTTGACATAACTCTGCGCAGGAAGACCAGCAGCTACCATCTGCTTACGCATCTGATAAAGAAGATTGTTGAAACTGTTACTGATGTTAAGAGTCTCTTCTTCACCATAGAGCGCAGAAATAAGCTCATCCTTATAAACGCCCTTATCTCCCTGAAGCCACACTATCTGCAATAGCTGAGTAAACTTCGATGCGTTATTACGCCCCGGAGTTACTTCTTTACCATCATAGACAAGAGAAAACTTCCCCAAGAGCCGTACCTGTAATACTTTTTCATCCACTTTGGTCTGTTCCATATTCAAGTCCTTCCCCTACAACACCCTTCGAATAAGAATAATATCTGATGCACGAAAAACATCGTTTTATCATAATTTCAATCATAATTAGTATATCACATTTTAGTTAATCATCATATTTTCATCAAAAAGTTTTTTTAAGATGTTTTTTTATAATGATACTGTAAGCACTTACATTATCCGTCTAACACATTGATACGTCAGTAAAATGCAGTGATTTAGGTTTATATAAACCGTAAGCTCCACTTGGACGGACCGGAATCACCAAATTCTTCACAGAAGCAGGCAGTATATAAATCATTACCGCGCTGTTAATTGTTTTATGAATTCATGGCATGATATCTGTAGCTTTTTATTCTGGGGTCCGAAACTCGCTTACGCTCAGACATGCGGACCCCTGGCAGAATAAAAAACTCCAGCTATCACGCTCATGAATTCTATAAAACGATTAAAAAGCGTGGTAATGATTTATATACTGCCTGCTCCTGTGAAGAATTTGGTGATTCCGGTCCGTCCAAGTGGTAGTTTTAGTTATAATTTCATGGCATGATATATATTCTGCCCTTATGTGGTCATTTGCTTTCATTGCTTCCTGCAAGAATACGGTAATGCCCAAGCCAAGGATTACAATTAAAAAATTCAGAGCAAACTTCGCTTTTTTATAAACAAAAACTCTCTGCAGAATTATCTCATTAGTAGATAAGACTGTAGAGAGCTTAATTATATAGTTATGTTTTCTTGAACGTAAATTACAGAAACACGCATTTACTGCGTGTTTCGTGATTCAATGAATCGGTTGGTAAATAGGCCCAATGCCGAAGGCATTCTCAATTGGCTTATTTACTGCACTTTTTGCAGTGTACGAGGTAACAGGGAAGACCTACAAATATCATACCGCCAAGGATATTGCCTATGGTTACGGGTATCTGGTTAGAGATAAAACCGCCGATGGAGAGCTTTGAAAGCTGCTCTGCGGTAATTCCGTATGCTTCCTGAGCTTTCTGTACATATGTCTCGTTCATGGAAGCCATGATGCCAACTGGGATATAGAACATATTGGCAACGCAGTGTTCGAAGCCGCCTACAACGAAAGCCATGATCGGGAAGAATATAGCCCATACCTTGCCGCCTATGTCCTTGGATGCTGTTCCCATAAGGATAGCTGCACATACAAGGATATTGCAGAGGATTCCGGATGTAATGCCTTTTACAGGTGTGATTGTGCATTTGCCAAGAGCTACTTTAATAGAATATGCTCCAAGAAGACCTGATGAATAGTCAAGGTTACCGGAAAAATATGTAAGAGCTGCAATTATAACTGCGCCTACAAGGTTGGAAAGCCAGATGATGCAGAGGTCTCTTACAACCTTGCCCCAAGAAAATCTGTGATCCATAGCTCCCATAGATGTAAGACAGTTACCTGTAAATAGCTCACCACCTATGAAGGTTATAAGCATAAGTCCTACAGGGAAGATAATACCTGATACAAATCTTGAAAGGCCTACATTGCTGATATTATGAGCTGCAGTTGAACTTGTAGCTCCTCCAAGAGCTATAAATGCTCCTGCCATTATGCCAAGAATGATCATCTTTATAATAGGAAGATTTACCTTGGTCTCGCCGCCTTTAATATTAGTTTCAATTACCTGAACCGGTGAATTAAATAAATTGTCCATTGTGTGTTATTCTCTCCTCGTTAAAAAAATCACACAACATTATATCAGATATTCCGCCCTTTTCATATATATTTCTTGGATAAAACTTCTCGCTTAGACGGGCGGTGCAGCAGCCCTAGTGAGAGTTTATCCTTAGATAATTATCTTATAGTTACAAAGTCTGTGATTCTTGCAGATTCTATGTCTTTATCACCTTCAAAGCGTACAGGCACTACAAGGTATTCTTTGTCATAAGCAGTTACTCTCTGAGCTTTCTTAAGGAGTTCTTCCGGTATCTGTGTCTCGATGGTATACTTAGAAACCTTGTTGTCTTCAACATACTTAGTATGATCGAGGATCTTATCGAATATTACTTCGTCAGCTACAGATATGGTGAGTTTCTTGCCATCGTCTTCTGTAAGTACGGTTACGCCCAGGCTGCATGGTCTCCATGGTGCTACTATCATGCGGTAGGTGAAGCTTCCTCCTGGTGTAGCCTTTCTGCTTGTGATAGGGCTTGTAGTTCCGATACTTCCGTTATCCTGCATGTCATGAAGGTCATCATTTTCATACTGGCCGTAGCCTGCCTCTATCATGTCAAGGATATTGGCTTTATCTCCTCTTCCCTTGGCAAGGTCATCGCGTCTTTCGCTATCTGTCATGTAATAGAAATAGATACCGTAACGGTGTCTGTATTTAAGGAAGTGTGGGGAAAAGATATAATCGCAGCCGCAGACTTTAAAAGCAGCCTTACAACCAGCAGCAATAACAGGCTTAACATAATCTGTTATATTATCAGCAATATCCTTAGCGCTCTTGCCATCAGGAATAATGATATATTCAGACTCTACTATCTTGTCTGCAGGTATAGTTACGTCAACACCTGTTGTTGTAGTATTAAGATCCTTATCTCCAAGATCAGCAGACAGTACGTAAGGTCCGTAGCAAAGAGCCATAGCTCTATTTTCATCAGGAAGAGACTGAGCATATAACTTCATAGGAAGTCTTATGATTACAACATCTCCCTTCTGAAGGTCATCCTTAATTACTGCAAATCCGTTTTCAATGTCAAAAGATGCTTTGCTTCCATTTACTGTGATCTCCATGTCTCCATCAAGCCAGTATGGGATCCTTAGTGCAAGTTTCTTTAGATTATCAGAATCTCCTGAAAGTATGATCTTAGCAGTGTCTTTATCAAGAAGATCCGCATCAAATGTATATACTATTTCTTTATCATCTTTTCCTTTAGTATATAGTTTGGAACCCATATACAGTCCGATATAGACCTTATCATCATCTTCATAATAGAAGCTGTCGCCAAGCTTGGTGAAGTTCTCCATGCCTGTTCCTGTGCAGCACCAGAACTTATTGAATCTCTCACCGTAGGTCTTGAAATAACCTGTAGCCATAGGCTGGAAGTAAGTAGTCATACCTGTCTCAGGGTTCTGTGATGACAGTATTGAATTGATGAAGGTCTTCTCATAATAATCAAGGTATTTGACATCGCCTGTTACTTCGAAGAGGACCTTTGCAAGTTTGAGCATATTGTAGGTGTTGCAGGTCTCATTGTTGGCATTAGTGCGCTCTGCATCCAAAACCTTATCAAGTCCGAAATGCTCCCACTCGCTGTTACCGCCTGTAACATAGGTATGCTTATTAACAACCATGTCAAAAAAGACTTCTGCAAACTTAAGATACTGAGTTGCATCTACGACTTCTCCGTCTACGGTCCTGCCATGAACATATAAGTATCTTGCGATAGCTCCAAGGAATTTGGGAATTGTTGTATTGGCATGAAGGCCGTCAAGGGCATTGGGCGCACCTGCTTCTATCCTCTTAAAAAGCTTGTCCTGATCAAAGAAGTGTGCAGCCTTGGCATATCTATCCTCACCTGTAAAGCTATACAAAAGGTATAAAGCATCATTCATTCCGCCGTACTCTGTTGAGGTAACAATCTCATTAAGCTCTTGTCCCCAGGATGATGCTCTGTTGTAGGTCCAATCACCGATGCCCTTGGCAAGAGTAAGTGCATCACTACTTCCTGTAAATCTGTAAACATCAAGAATACCTGCAAGGATCTTGTGCATGGTATACCACGGAACCCATGCCTGAGTTATGATATGGGTCTGGCATCTTTCTACATTATCAAACTGCACTTCAACATTATCACGGTCCAGAATAGCTGCGCCAAAGATGAATCCTTCCTTTCCTTTGGAATTCTTCTGGCACTCTAGAAGGGATGTGATAATATAATCAATTTTATCCTTGATGATCTTTCTTACTTCTGAAGATGCGCATGGATTGGCATAGCTCTGCGCAAGTGCTGTGAGATAATGCCCCATTGTATGTCCGCCGATGAGCATATTCTCCCAGCCTTCATATCTTACTGCTCCCTTCATATCAATGCCTGCTGTATCTCTAAAGCCGGCAAGCATTCTGTCATCATCTATAGAAAGCAGATAATCAATCTCTTTCTCAAAAGCATTGACCATATACTGGTCTGTAACCGTAACATTCTCAAGTCCAATGTTCCTTATTTTAAGTATAGTATCTGACATTTGCACCTCCATAAGTTATAGACTAAATACTTCTCCCTTGGATACCTCAGCGTCTTTGAAGACTTCGCCGAGGTACGTGGCCCCGGACATGCAGAATATAAATCATTTCCACGCTGTTAATTGTTTTATAATTCATGGCATGATATCTGGAGAATTTTATTCCGGGGTCTGAAACTCGCTTCGCTCAAACATGCAGACCCCTAACAGAATAAAATTCTCCATCTATCACGCTCATGAATTCTATAAAACAATTAAAAGCATGTAAATGATTTATATTCTGCATGTCCGGAGCCACGTACCTCCTAAAAGTTTTCGAGGATACTACTCTCCCAAGCGGAAAGTAATAGTAATTGTAATAAATCCAATACTTCTCGCATTCATACTTCTGCGAGAAGCTAATGGTGATAATTTCGTAAGCACATAAAACATAACACATACATTTTTTAGTAAAAATAGCAAAGTGCTATTTTAGGTGTCATTTTTTCTCTATTTACAAAATGACACCTAAAGCATATATTTAAAATAACAATAAGAGAAAAAACATAGATCAAAATGAAGTTTTCCAAATATAATAAACGCCTAAAAAATGTGTAAATACATCGTTATATGCCGCTTAATCAGAATTAGCATCTAGAAAAATGCGGCTTATAAAATAAATAATATGCTTAAATAGGTGTCATTTTGTCAGATTTAGTGTTCTAACTACACTTATCTCGTATTATGCACATGTATTCTGGATTTATACATTACAATACAAAATGCTATTTAATTATGGTGTTCTTTTTTACAACATAAGCTTCCCAATTAGATGGTGCAGTATGCTCAAAGGCTTTACTGGGGTAGGCAGAATATAAATCAGTGCCACGCTTTTTAATTGTTTTTTTAAATTTATGAGCATGATAGATGAAGTTTTTTATTCTGCCCGGGGTCCGCATGTTTGAGCTTTAGCGAGTTTCGGACCCCAGAATAAAAAATTTCAGATATCATGCCATAAATTAAAAAACAATTAAAAGCGCGGCATTGATTTATATTCTGCCTGCCTCAGTAAAGCCTTTGAGCATACTGCACCGTCTAATCGGGAAGCTTCACCACAAAAAATCTCGTAGCCATCAGGTTATGGAAGACACCTACCATGGAGGTTTTTATGAAGCTTATTCCTTTAGCTTTATATTCGCAATATTCATATCACTATACCGGGAAGTTCAAGGCTCTTTCTTCGGAATGGCAGCATAATAAGACTTCCCTTAAGGATTATGAGCTTATAATCATGACAGAAGGAGAATTATACCTTAGATATAATGGGCATAACTATACTGTTAAAAAAGGCGAGTATCTCCTCCTTCCTCCATCAAGTGAAGGGTATAGAGAAGGTTTTAAGAAGGCCTACTGCTCTTTTTACTGGATGCACTTTGCAACTGAGCATAGCAGCAAGGTTCCTTATGAGATAAGTTCAGGAAGTCCGAAGATCAAAGAAATAGATACGTCCAAATACGGCTTCATCCCACAAAGCGGGGCCATAGCTTCGCCTGAACGTATCCTTGTAATGATGAAACAGCTTCAGGATATGGTCAAAAATAACTATCCTACCGTCTCACTTAACGCCATGGTGACAAGTATCATGATGGAATTATATGGAGAGATAACTGTCGGAGCGCCATCCACCAGTGATCCTGCCGCCAAGAAGCAGATATATATGGATATCATCGACTATATCCAGACTAATATATCCAAAAATATAAAGATTGCAGAGATAGCAGATGCCTTTGGCTATAATCCAAAATATCTGTCACATCTGTTTGTAGAAATAAGGAATATACCTCTTAAGCAGTTCATAATAAGCCAGAAGATGGATGCAGCTAATTTTATGCTGGCTGATAATGACAAAACCGTATCTCAGATAGCATCTGATCTGGGTTTTTCAGATGTACATAACTTTGCAAGAGCATACAAAAAGTATACAGGACTCACTCCAAGCGAATACAGAAATGCCTTTGCCAAGCGCATGCTCTTCCATGTATGATTCCTTGTTATGAACACGCAAGCTTTTCAACTTCTTCCTTAGTAGGCATGACCTTAAGCGCGCCTTTTCTGGTGGTTATTATAGATGCTGCAGCATTGGCAAATGTCAGCATCTCTTTAAGATCATCTTCTGTAAGACCATCAAGTCCCTGCTCGAGGATATAATTGAGCACACATGCTCCAAAGGTATCGCCTGCTCCTGTAGTTTCGATAGTATTCTTATTAACAAAACCAGGTACTGATACAATCTTATCCCCATAATAAGCTCTGCTTCCGTCTTTGCCCATAGTGACTGTGATAAGCTTAGGATTAAACTGTTTTCTAAGCTCTTCTACGCCTTCATCAAAGTCCTCTTTGCCTGTAAACCATATGATCTCGTTGTCAGAGATCTTTAAGATATCGCACTGCTTCATGCCTTTAGATATCTCTTCTTTGGCATGATCAAGGCTATCCCACAAAGGTTCGCGAAGGTTTGGATCAAAGCTTATGATAGCGCCGCTTTCTTTAGCTACTTCTATAGCCTTGAAGGTCGCCTCTTCGCAGCACTTGCTGGTCATAGACAGACTTCCGTAGTGGAAGATCCTGCAATTTCTAACAAGGTCGAGATTGAGCTCATCTACTGTGAGCATCATATCAGCTCCGGGATTTCTGTAAAAAGAGAAATCTCTGTCTCCATCCTCGTAGGTATGAACGAAGGCAAGTGTTGTATTAACATTATCATCAACAACAAGGCCGGAATCGTCAATGCCAACGCTCCTTATAGCTTCTGTGAGCTGTTTTCCAAATATGTCTTTTCCCACCTTACCAATATATGCTGTAGATTTAGAAAGGCCTGAAAGCATGGACAGAACATTACATACAGCTCCGCCGGGATTAGCTTCCATAATAGGATTGCCCTGAGCGCTTATTCCATTTTCTGTAAAATCTATTAGTAATTCTCCTAACGCTACTACATCTACCTTCTCCATAACTATCCTTTCTATCGGCCAAATTCACAACCCATATTCGTAAAATCGTTTTTTATTTAAAAATGATCAACCCAAACATAATCGTCTATTTACAGATGATTATGTACAACATATCAGACTTTTTATTTTTCAAGGCTATACTTTTCTATATCTATAAGAGCCTCACCATCAGATACAAAGCTGATGACATCAAATGACTGATCATTGTATACATCTATAGTCATTGCATACTTGCCGCCATTTATAAATACTTCTGCGCTGTACTTATCCAAGATAATACGAAGTTCTATCTCGCCGCCCTTATTATCTACGCTGCAGCTTGTCTTATTAACGATAGCTCTTCTTACTCCTGCAAATTCACGGCTAAGTGTCACCATAGACTCATGTGTGTTGTACTTTACAAACGCATAATTGTTATCTTTCTGGAAGAACCTGACTTCAAAATTGTCATATACCTTGCCTTCTGAAGGTCTTACTTTAACAGTAAGATCAAGTTTTCTTCCATTTAAGATCTCAGCGCTATACTCTCCGTTAAGCTTCATGTTAAGTACAGAGATAAGATCACCTCTAAGACTCTCTATCTCTTTGGCAGGAACCTGATAGAGTCTTCCATCTCTTACAGTAACTTCCCTTGGGATAGACATCTGGCCGCACCACAGATCAGAGGGAGTATAGTTATTGCAGGTATCCCAGTTCTGCATCCAGCCTATCATTATACGTCTGCCATCAGCTAATGTGATAGTCTGAGGTGCATAATAATCGATACCATTATCTATGCACTGGTTATTCTCAACCTCGAAATCGCTGTCTTCTCCATCCCAGTTACCTATAAGGCAGAGAGTTCCATTGCCGCTATTGTATCTGCCCGGAATAGCTTCCATATCCTGAGGGCTTGTAAGAAGAACCCATTTTCCATCCTGGAGAAAGAAATCCGGGCATTCCCACATCTTACCAAATGAATTTTTATTCTGTGCTATGATACGTACAAATTCCCATTTAAAGCCGTCTGCGCTCTTATAAAGGAGCATCTGGCCGCTTGTATCACTGCTTCTGTTACCAACAAGGCAATAGATAAGGCCATCCTTGCCTTCAAAAAGCCTTGGATCTCTAAAATCTATATGACTACCGCCCTCCGGAACATCTTCTGATGTGAGGACCGGATTATTTTCGTATTTGACATAATTTACACCGTCACCAACTGCAACGCACTGAGTCTGGCATTCTGTCTTGTTGCCATTTTCATCGACAGTTTCTGAAACACCGGTGTACATAATGAGATGACGACCATCAGAGAGTTCAATTGCACTTCCGGAAAAGCATCCTCTCTTGTCATACTCCATGTCCGGAGCAAGAACTACAGGAAGATATTCCCAATGAAGCAGGTCACTGCTTACAGCATGTCCCCAGTGCATAGGTCCCCAATGATTATCATAAGGATGATACTGGTAGAACATGTGGTACTGACCCTTGTAATAGCAAAAGCCGTTGGGATCATTCATCCAACCAACTCTTGGTGTCAAGTGAAATGAAGGTCTTAAACCTTCCATTTTACTTTCGTTTTCTTTTTCATATTCGCGTGCTTTGTTAAGTATATCTTCCATGTATATTCCCTTTATTACTTGTTCAAACATTTTTCGTGTTTTGATATATCTGATATTGATAAATAAAAAAGCCTGGACAGCTTCAAAAAAACATCTAACAGTATTTGGGGCTTCGCATTATCGCGAAGCCCGCAATCTACCTATTCTAATTCATATTTGTTTTCGGGCAAGTTTAAATCGAAATGTCTTTTGCCCCTTACGTCATATTATTCTGCATAGAATGCATCAAGATACTTCTGATAGATTGAAAGATACTCTTCAAGTCCGTAAGAATTAAGCTCTTCGATATAAGCATCCCAATCAGCATCTGTAAATCCATTCATGATCCAGTCAGCTTTGTGGCTGTTGATGCACTTTGTAACATCAGCAGAAAGATCAGAAAGCCTCTTGGTATCAGCTTCAGACATGAATACGTTAGGATATACATACTTAGTGTTCATATCAGGTGTGTAGATATCCTTGATCCAGTCAAGTCTGTACTGAGCATCATCAGGACATGTTACATATACACCATAGTACTCATCAAGGATTGCAAGAGGTCCGCCAACGCACTCAGCTTCTCTTACTTCTACAGGAGATGCATCACCAAGAGGTGCGTGCTTGAGCATCTTCTCGCCCTTGTCGTTAGTTCCAAGTTCGAAGATATCGAACTCATCGTCTTCACCATAAGTACCCCAGTTGTTCTGTGGAGACTGGAATGGATCATACATAAGATCAAGCCAAGCACATACAAGTGCAGGATTCTTAGCAACGGATGTAACTACGCATCTGCCTCTGTCAAAACCACTTGTGAATGAACCGTTCTGAGGAGTGATGTTTCTGGTATCAGCTGTAAGAGCCGGAAGTGGTACCCAGTCTTCAAGGTTGTCGATATTAGCAACGTCCCAGCTAAAGCATACACCGTATCTTCCGGATTTACCCTTAGATACATATGTTGACCATTCCTGAGTGAATGCTTCTGAATCGATAAGGCCTTCATCATATAACTTATGAAGCCATGCAATACCATCTTTGTAACCCATCTGTGTTGATGAGCAGATTACTTTAAGATCATCTGTAACTGCGATGTGACGGCCTCTGTCGGCATCACCATAGCCTTCGCCAAAACCATTGATAAGGATTGCAGGATCCTGGTCACCATCATTAACGATACAAGACATAGGAATGATGCTTCCGTCAATGTTAAATTCCTTCTGAATAGCATCAGCATTGTCTCTGAATGCGATAAGTACCTGTTCGAACTCGTCTACTGTTGTAGGCATCTCAAGTCCAAGGAAATCAAGCCACTTTTTGTTGATAAAGCTCATATCACCAACAGTCTGGATAGCTGTCTTCTCAGATCCAAGCTGCTCGATCCATGGAAGTGCCCAGATATGACCGTTCTCATCTTCGCACATAGTGCGGTACTCAGGATATTTGTCAAATACAGCCTTAAGGTTAGGCATGTAAGCATCGATATAGTCCTCTAAGGATATGATAGCCCCCTGCTTAGCATACTTAAGAAGGTCACTGTCACTAAAACCTGCTGAAAATACGAAATCTGTAAGAGTCTTAACATTGGACATCTCAAGTGAGATCTTATCACCCCACTGATCAGACTGAATTGCTGTCCACTGAATCTCTACATTGGTCTGCTCCTGAAGACGCTTGAAAATAGTTCTGTTATTAGGATCAGACTCTGTGTTTGCAGGATAGCTGATAGTACCTGTAAGTGTAGTCTTCTCGGCAAGTGGGAATGTAAGCTCAGAAGCATCAACCTGCTGGAACTCTCCTCCACCTACCTGCGCACCGGATTTGCCGCATGCGCTGGCGCCAAATGCCATACACATAGTCAGCGCCGTAGCAATAACTCTTTTTGCATTACTCTTTCTCATTTTCCCTCTCCTTTTTTGCTATTATCCTTTTACTGCACCTGCCATGATTCCGTTTTCAAAATACTTCTGGAAGAACGGGTACATGACGATAAGTGGCAGACTGGAAACAATAATTGTTGAGTACTTAAGTAGCTCAGCGAGCTGTGCTCTTGCTGCTGTACTCTGCATATCAGAGATCATTCCCGATTCCGGCTGGTTCTGGATGAGAATAGATCTAAGTACAAGCTGAAGTGGCTGCTTGGAAACGTCATTGATATAGATCAT
The DNA here is from genome assembly GCF_900110805.1 of Butyrivibrio sp. TB. Taxonomy (NCBI): domain Bacteria; kingdom Bacillati; phylum Bacillota; class Clostridia; order Lachnospirales; family Lachnospiraceae; genus Butyrivibrio; species Butyrivibrio sp. TB. The sequence continues at coordinate 53,522 of NZ_FOER01000014.1, forward strand.
GGCATCGAAATAGCTGTTCCACATTCCTACAAACTGCCAAAGGGCAAGTGTTGCAATGATCGGCACACATACCGGAAGAAGTATCTTGAAGAAGTATGTAAGATCAGATGCTCCATCAACTTCTGCAGCCTCTCTAAGTTCTGCAGGCACATTCTGGAAATATGTTCTTGCTACTATCATGTTCCATACATTGAATGATCCGGGAAGTATAACAGCCCACATAGTATCAAGAAGTCCAAGATCACTTATAAGAAGGTATGTAGGAATAAGACCTCCACCAAAAAACATAGTTATGATGAAAATAGTATTGAAGAACTTTTTCCCTACAAAATCAGGTCTTGACATAGGATATGCCGCAAGCAGTGTTATGAATACAGACAGTGCTGAAAACAGTACAGAATAAATAACTGCATTCTTAAAACCTACCCAGATCTGGTTATTGCTCAATACTCTTTCATATGCTGTCAGAGTCCACTTGTCGAACTCAAAGGTTATACCCTTATTCTGAAGGGTTATAGGATCCATAAAGGATGCTACGATTATGTATATGATAGGAAGGATTATCGCTACAAGGAAAAGTGCAAGCAGGGCATATCCTGTTATAAGTAAAGACTTATCTGCACCTGAATATCTTGCAAATTCGCTTTTCTTTTTAAGCTGTGCTTTTACTGTGCTCATATTAGATTCCCCTTCCTTCATTCATCTTCTTAACAACCTGATTCATTGAAATAAGAAGAATAATATTTATTACAGTATTGAAAAGACCTACTGCAGTAGAAAAACCATAATCTCCGTCAAGAAGACCTTTCTTATATACATATGTAGAAATAATCTCAGATGAAGCAAGGTTAAGATCAGTCTGAAGAGCATAAGCCTTCTCAAATCCGATACTCATGATATTACCAACGCTCATGATGAACTGGATAAGAACTATATCCTTAATAGCAGGCCACTCAACAACCTTGATCTGCTGAAGAATATTGGCACCGTCTATCTTGGCAGCCTCTCTAAGATCCTGGCTCGCATTGGAAAGTGCTGCTGTGTACATGATGGATGCCCATCCTGCTCCCTGCCAGATACCACTTGCTATATAGATGGTTCTGAACGCTTCAGGCATAGTCATGAAGTTGATGCTTGAATGGAAGAACAGATTCACAGGGCCTGTTACTGACAGAAGGATACGAACGATACCGCACAGTACGATAACTGATACGAAGTTAGGCATATACAGAACAAGCTGTATGTTCTTCTTCATCCTGACGCTTGTAATCCTGTTAAGAAGAAGTGCAAGTATAATAGGAACCGGGAATCCCCATAAAAGTCCATACACACTAAGTTTTAAGGTATTGATCAGATATGTCATAAAATCGGGAGATGATAAGAATCTGTTAAAATGAGCAAATCCAACCCACTCACTTCCCCATATACCTCTAAATGGGTTATATTCCGTAAAGGCAATCATGATTCCGCCCATAGGAACATATTTGAAGATGATAGTCAGTACAAAGGCCGGCATCATAAAAAATACATATAACTGCCAATGGCGCTTTATATAGTTTAGCTTGCTACGAAAATCAACTGCTACTTTTTCTTTCATACAACCTCCCTAATAGCAATTAGCCAGGTATCATAGAATTACTTTTGATAAGCAATATCCTGGTCAGATTATTTTATACAAGATAAAATACCGGATCTGCCGATCTGCCTATGAAACGTTTTTTACATGAAACGTTTTTTGATGTAACTATGGTATACTCCATTTGTGTTATACACGTCAATAGTTTTTGCTAAATGGTTGTTAATTTTGTTGCTTTTGTAGATTCTAAAATGTAAATTTTGTAAAAAAAGACAACCACGAAACGTTTCATGAAATTTGTAATTCATTTCATTATGTGCTATATTTTTTCATGAACCAAAATAAGCAAAGATATATTTACCCCATTCAAACAATCATCTAGTATAACTATCAAGCCCAGTAATTGTGCGGGATCTGTGCACCTGACATTAAATCGCCGCTACAAAACAGGCTCGGAGGATTTCATGAACAAAAAGAGAAATATACCTACTATAAAAGATGTCGCCAAAGAAGCCGGTGTATCACTTGGAACAGTATCCAAGGTCATAAACGGTAAGCCAACAGGTGAAGAATATGTAAGGAAAGTCAATGCAGCCATCAAAAAGCTCGACTATCATGTAAACAGTTATGCGCAAGGGCTTAAGGCCAGCAAGACTTATACGGTTGCGGTCCTTCTTCCAAACACCTATACTCCATTTTTCGGTGACCTTGCGCACTATATTAATATCGAACTTCAAAAGCGTAATTACAGGATGCTTCTATGCTGTTCTGACTATGACAGAAGGCATGAACAGGACTATATAGACATGGTCCTTCAGAATAAGGTTGACGGGATCATAGCACTTACCTATAATCCAAATCTTCAGATACCGGATGATGTTCCTTTTGTATCTATCGATAGAATCATAGCTCCAAACATCCCATGCGTAGCCAGTGACAACTTCGCCGGTGGTCACCTTGCTGCCGAGATACTTGCAAGTAAAGGGTGTAAAAAGCTGGCCTTCCTGCGAAAGGGATCAAATCTTGATAATGAGCCCAATAAAAGAAGGGGCGGTTTTGAAAACGGCTGCATGTTAAAGGGACTTGAATATGAAATGAAGATAATAGACGATGCAGACAGTGACGAAGAATTCCTCAAATTCTTAAAGAGTCATATTCATAATGGTAAGCTTGATTTTGACGGAATGTTCTGCGTTACAGATTCTATAGTTTATGATGTTGTTAAATTCCTAAAGGGGCTTGATATCAGGGTTCCGGAAGATGTGCAGATCATTGGTTTTGACGGTGTCAGGATTCATGGCAACAAGGACTATACTTGCTCTTCTATAGCTCAGCCCACTGACAAGATCGCAGAGATGTGCGTAGAACTGCTATTACAGGACAGCATGAGCATCAAGCCTCCGCTTGTATGCCTTCCCGTAAGCTTCGTAGAGGGCGGCACCACCAAATAACTGCGGCCGCCCAAACTTCGCACTTTCCAAACATACACTACTCCTTGCAGCTGTGCCGACGAGGGATGTTTATAAAGTCTTTTCGCGTCTTGAAGTTGTTATAAATTCAGGGCATGATATCTGGAGCATTATATTCTAGGGGCCGAAACTCGCTTCGCGGGGACATGCGGCCCCTATGCAGAATATAATACTCCATCTATCATAAAGTTTGATTATCCTTTATTTGATTACCCTTTTATTCATCTTCCGTCAGGTATTCACTGCCGAACTCATATATTTCATCAGTAAGGCCTATTTCCTGCCTTCTTTCTTCAAGTTTTTCTTCATGTTCATTTTTAGATATAGCAGTAATACCGGCCTTTTCACACTCCGTCCTTACTATTTCATATGGATTATCAGGATCATCAGGATCGTCAGGAAGCTCATTACTATCTTCATCAAGTATATAGAAATAGTAATAGTCATATCCATCGCCTTCGTCAAATGATATCTCTTCACTATAGATATATGCTGCATCCGGAATATCAAATGTAAGATCCACAGAAGAACCGTCTATATAAGGTGATACACTAAAGGTTCCATCACCATCATAATCATCATAGCCTTCTTCCCACTCTTCATACCACAGCTTGTACTGACCATCAGCATCTACAAATCCGGTATAACCTCCATGAGAAGTTGCCCCGCCAGATCCATAAGAATAAATCATACCGTTATAGCATATGCGTGTCTGACATCTGCTCCAGCTGTCACCAAAATAGCAAATCTTAAGACTTCCATCAATATTTTTGATCACCATATCAAAACTAAATTCGGTGTCAAAAGATATGCTTACAACCATCTCGTAATCATCATCAAGACCGCAATCTATATACGTATCAGTGACACTTTCAACCTTCCATCCTTCAGAATACTGATCTGCTGACGTAAGGTTACCTGTGATATCATCAAGAGTATACTTTTCTCCATCAGAAAGGACCAAAGAAGGTTCGATATACTGGCCCTTATCGCCTTCGATGTCATAAATAGCCTTTTCATTTCCATCAAGGAAAGCCTGATACAACGTAGAAGACTCATCATCAAGATCTATATAACCCTTATCTCTTGGCGCCATAATGGTTTCATATTCAGCTTCGGCGTCAGTATAATCGGATTTAAGGTTCCACTTGCCATCTTGATAATAGATAATCTTATGTGATTCCTCATAGACCATTCCATCAACTTTACCAAATGATGTAAGCTCAAGTCCGTTCACAGTCGCATCTGTAGCATAATCAATAGTTACATCTGTGATCTGGCAGTCATATAAAACGTCATCTTCTACGCCTTCTATTCCGCTAACCGGAAAGAGCTGTGATACCTGACCATCATCAAATGTATAAGCATATATGATGTTGTATTCTGTAGCTGTATTGGCAAAATATGAACTGATAATGTAATCATCCGTTCCATCATTATCAAGATCAACCATCTTAAGGTCTTTAATCTTATAATCTGAGCTGATTTCGAAGGTCTGAGCACTTCCATCACTCATGTTAAAATAAACTTTATTATCTTCATCGCTATTTCCTGTAGGATCATACAAATCGTCCCATGTAACTGAGTCTACAAGAAGATCTTCGCTGCTCTTTTCTTCAGAACTGCTGTCTTTTGTACTATCATCAGCACTTGCATCTTTGGCAGCTTCATCATCTGCATCTTTTTCATTTGTGCTGATCTCTTCATCAGACTGATCTGAATTCTTATTACCTAATGCCAGCTGACTAGAGCTGCATCCTGATAAAAGCATGGCAATAAGAAAACTTGAAATAAGGCGATACTTTTTTCTATAGATTGAATTATTCATCATTATCCCCGACTTAAATTTTTTCATACGCTAATATCTTATCATTACCATGTTGTCAAACAGCCCACTGACAATTACCTGTGGACTGTTTGTATTAATCTATGTTCAGAAGATTCACAGTCATTCCCTTATCGTCTTCCGACTTTCTGACCGTCACATCACCAGTACAGGCATTGAAGTCAAAAAACAGATCAACATCTCTGTCGGTACTCATATGAATACAGTATATATTTTCATTTTCTGAAGGCAGATTTTCTATTTCATATTTGAATTCAAACTGGTTATCAGGCAGATCTCCGGTCAGGCTGTACAGTTTGTGGGATAATATCTCATCCTTCGCATCATCTTCACTAAAGAGCGGCACATTGCCATCTCCACCATCCACTGATTCCATAACTATTTTTTCAAAAGATCCTATGTTCCTTGAATTCGTGTTCTTTTTAAAGTAAGCCCTGCTGATGACACCTTTTTTCAAAGTATCTGTCCACATCACACAGGTCTGAATATACTCATCCGCAGTTTCATCATATCCGGAGTTGGTAATATCGTATTGACAGTAGCCATCACCTTCTCCTATAAACTCATGCATATCAGAAGATGCTCCGGTTCCATTCACACCATATGTCGAAATCATATATTCAATTCCGTCATCATCGGTATAACCTATCATATCCTGTGCTATGGAACGCAGATCATCATCGCTTATACTGTAAACACCGTCATCGCCGTAATGAATCCTGTCATCAGCACTGTTATGATATTCATGCAGCAAGGCACCATATTTTTCCTTCGACAGATCAGCCGCAGACACCTCTATATCACTGCCTGTGTAAAATATACTCGCAAGCCGCCATGCTTCAGGATAATACGCGGAATTTTCAGAGCTTTCAGTCTCTTTGGAATTGTCCCCTTCTTCACTGATAATATCCTCTGCGCTGCTCTCTTCTAATGAGCCCGTATTCTCATTTCTGCCGTAATCCAGAACAGATTCTTCTTTTTTCAAAGTTGGCAGCTCTGTATGCACACTGCACCCTGCCATGATAGAAGATGTCAACAAAATGAGACATCCGATTACTGTCTTCTGCTTTATAAAAAGCTCATCACTTATTTTCTTATTTCTATTCATACCCATTCTCCGATCCACCATAAAGGAATTTGTGATTATGAACGAAATCCTCCCAGCCTTCCTGACCAGTTGCTCCGCTCATATGATTTTGGACCACCGTAATCACTGTTTCAAATCCCGTATTCCTTTTTCTTCTTATCTATAATTGCATTCACCTCATCCTCAGATGTAATCTGAATACCTTTTTCTGCACACTCGCTGCTGATCCTGGTCAGATATTCATCATCACCGTCCTGTAATTTTGGTGAATAATATATTTCACCGTCTATGTCATACACGTACATGAGAACCTTTTCACTGTTAAATGCCAGTTCACATCCATCTGGTATATACTGCTTAAATGACTCTGCACCTACTATGTTGCAGTCATAGATGTGATGAGTAATACCGTTTGCATCAATTACAAGGAGACTTTCCATCATATGATCTGCACCGGAACTCCCTTCTGTTCTTATGCATCCTTTTTCATCTACAAAAAGTGTACTTCTTGAACTGCTCTGGCCTACAAGCAGCATATACAGATGTCCATCGCTGTATTTGACTACAATATCAGTCTCGACAGGTTCAATCCCCTTATCAGATGATATAGCTATGCACATTTCCTTATCGCCGTCATTTCCGCAGTCAATACTCACACTCTCATTTGATGCTTCTCCGGAGTACTTATCACAGAGCTCCTGCAGTGTGTATTTATCACCATACACATATTCAAAATCCCCATTCACTGCAGTCAGTTCATATGCACATCTTACGGATGTCTCATTTCTCATAAATGCATCATATGCTTCTTCTGCAGTTGCATAAACATTGTCAGCAGCTTCCGGGGATACCGGATTTGCAAAAATCCCCTCTCCGTTCTGCTTTTTCTGCAGAAATGAACGCATTTTCTCATCATATCCGTTGTCTGCCTCTTTCAGGTATGCAATAACATCATCCACCGAATCTGCTTTTTGAAAAGAAACAGTTTCTTCTGTCATTTTCTGATAATGCTCAAATTCGTCACTGGTTATATTTTTATCATCCAGCTTATATTCAGATGTGCTCGTCTTATAATCGATCCTGTGAAGTACACTGCCGTATGTATTATGATAAGAACCTGTTCTGAAATATACCGACTGCTCTGTATCTTTATCCACAGCTATGTCATATACTGTATCACCATCAGAATTCACATAACTGTAATCTGTTATGAAACCTTCTGTACTAATGTTTTGGCATCCGCGATTAAAAACATTTTCAAAAACAGTACATACTTTGTCCTTCTCAGGCCAGTATCCTATTGCAGTAATATACCCTTTTCCGTCTCTGTCAGTCAGAATCAACAGTTCGTCTGTTCCATCACCTGTTATGTCCTGGCATGCATACTCCACCGTCCCTGAAAAGAGATCTTTTATACTGACATCCCTGGCATAGGAAAGCTCAGTTGTACCCTGAAGGCAGCTGATAATATGAGAATACGGCGACTCAGGATAATAATCTCCTGCCGGACTCTTCCACGGCTCGCCTGCTCCCTGCCTGTCTGATACAGATTCTGCATGCTGTGATTCTTCAGAACTGCTGTCTTTTGTACTATCATCAGCACTTGCATCTTTGGCAGCTTCATCATCTGCATCTTTTTCATTTGTGCTGATTTCTTCATCAGATTGGTCTAAATCCTTATTACCTAATGCCAGCTGACTAGAGCTGCATCCTGACAAAAGCATGGCAATAAGAAAACTTGAAATAAGGCGATTCTTTTTTCTATAGATTGAATTATTCATCGTTTCCCTCAACTTATTTTTTCATATACTGATATATTATCATTATCATTTTGATATATAAGCTATAAAGATCATTATGTTTACAGTAAAGTTTCAAGGACTATTTTTCATTCTGAGCGATCTCATTCTTGATCTCCCAGTGGATCAGGAATGTGAGTACGCCTCTAAGGAGTATGATCGCGCCAAGGATTCCAAGCTCAGACCACTCTCTTACGACAACAGTTCTAAGAACCTCTCCGCCAAGCTTGAATTCAAGAGCAAGAGCAATGCCCTGAGCAAGGTGGAGTCTTATATTGTCATCTTTTTTGAGCCATTCTATGAAGCTCTTTATGGCAGTAAAGACAAGGATTATGACACCGAACAGCTCCATTATGATAGTACACAGTTCTACAATGTAGTATAGATAATTGTCCGCAACTTCTATAACTGTTCCCATAAGGACCTCCTCAATCAAAGGTAATCATATATATTGATAGTTCCAGACTCTTCCTCCAGATCCATAAGAGGTACTACATCTACCATCCTTGTAAGTCCTGTTGACTTATTGACGTAAAAATATACAAATGATCCAGTATAGCTTCTGAATATAACAAGATACTCGGTGTCTGTCTCTTCTCCCAAATAAACGTACATGATATCAGGATTGTCCTCAGCAATGCTCCAGTCATATTCCTGATGGCAGTAATTGTCAACGCCTTGATATGCCAAGTCCTGAGTTATAGTAGTAGTGTCAGAAGATGCGGCATCTCCTGCAGATGCCGTACTTTCTATCTGGGCATCTGACTGATTGTTATCCTTATTGCTTTCTTCCTGCTTAGTGTCTTCTTGTGAGTTATTATCACCTGCAGTGCCAGTATCATCGTTATGAACTGATGCGCCTTCATCTGATGCTGTATCAGCAGATACATTCATGCTTTCACCTTTTGAAGATATCTCACTCTTCTCACCGCATCCTGAAAGGACTACGCATAGAGCAAATGCCAGTATTAAATATTTCTTTTTCATTTAAAATATGTATGTCTCCCTTTTTTAGTATCACTAATAATTGTAGCAAAGAAGAAAAAGCTGCAAAAGAGGTGAAATCTATCTGATAGATTCAGTTTTGGCTGTGTTACCATTTTTGATGATCTCAAATATTGGAATGATATATGCATGTCTTATTTCTGATAAAACTGTCTTAAAAACAGTTAAGAACCTAGGAGCATAAGCACATTCACTATACAATGTAAAAAATTGCTTGTCACGACTTTTCGACGGATTGCACATTTCATCCGACGAATGACATCTTCACGAGACGAACGGCATTTTCATATAACAAATGACATTTTCATGAGGCGGATAGCGCATAATAAAAAACCTCCTTACCGGATATTAATCTTATCCAGTAAAGAGGTTACATATCACTGCGGCATCGCTTTTTATACCAATACGATATTTATTCTAATTATTCTAATATGCCAATCACTCCAATGTGATCTTTATTTCTTTTTTCAAGAAGTCTTGTGATTCAATAGTTAAGGTTGCCTCACCCTTTTCATATCCGCTTCTTAATACTGCCATTGCCATACCTTTATAGGTGGTAGTTATATTATCGGTATAGTTCTCTTCTGTCTTGGGATTGCCTGTTCCAAGACCGGAGAGTTTGGCCTTACCGGATATGGAAGCTGTTATGGAGACTTCAGCATCAGGAACTACTGCTCCGTCCTCGTCTACTATCTCTATGCCTATATATGATACGTCATGGCCGTCAGCTTTAAGGCTGGTCTTCTCAGGCACAAGTCTTATAGCGGCAGGGGTCTTGGTTGTCTCAAGGGTATCCCTACTTATAACAACCCTTGCGACATCCTTATCTGTATTCTTATCTGTATTTATATCTGAATCATTGTTGTCATTATTACATGATCCTGATACTGCTTCAGCGCCTAGTTTATAGCTTATTGCTTCGACTACGCCTTCTTCGTATACCGTTTCGAATACTGCGCAGTTAGGGAATCTGTCATTTAGATCTGTTCTCTTAACTCCTATAGACTTGCCGTTTACAAGGACTTCTACTTCATCGGCAGATGAGAATACTACGATCTCGATATCTTTGCCTTCATATCCCTTATAATTCCAGTTCTTATCTACATAAGGGAAGCCCCACATGCTGCAGATCTCTTTTTTGCCAAAAGTATCAGGATGTTTGGAGTAGACATAGGTTTTGTCGCTATGCCATGCTATGCTCCTGTACTGTCCCTGCGGAAGGAGTCTTCCTGTAATATCAAAGTCTGCATCATTAGCACATCTCCATGGATAAGGGGATGATGTATATGGCATGACTTCCCAAGGGTTCTTAGGAGCAGCGGGATCATTCTCGTCTACATACACAGCCTTGCCGATTCCGGCTTCGCCGATATAATCCCATGCTGTCCAGGTGAAGTCACCTATTACATATGGGTGCTCTTCTATAAATGGCCATCTGAATCCGATCTCTTTGGGGAAGTTCTCTGATCCTAAGATGACTCTGTCAGGGAAGAGCTCGTGGTCTTTCTCATACAGGCCTTCGAGGTAGTTGTAGCCTACTATATCAAGGCCATTGGTAAATGGCAGCGTGACATTCTCCCAAAGAAGGGACTCGCCTCTTGCTGATGCGTTCTGCTGATGGTTTTGACTACTTGCAAGTTCGTCGTCAAGCCCGCTCCACATAGAGCATACAGCGTTACATACAGGTCTTGATGGATCCAGGCTCTTAACCTTGGCTGCCAGCATAGATGCTACCTTATATCCATCTGAAAGGCCTCCTCTTTCAGGTATCTCGTTACCTGTTGACCACATGATAACTGCCGGGCTGTTCCTATCTCTTGTGACAAAAGATGTAAGGTCCTTCTCCCAATCAGCGTCAAAATACTGGCTGTAGTCTCCACTTCTCTTGGCCATATTCCAGGCATCAAAGGCTTCGTCTAGAACGTACATTCCAAGTCTGTCGCAGGCTTCTATCAGGACCTTGGACGGCGGATTATGAGATGTTCTTATAGCATTAAAGCCAACTTCCTTGAGCTTTTTTATCTTCCTGACTTCCGTCTCAAACAAGGACGCTGTTCCAATCAGTCCATTGTCATGGTGTAGGCACCCTCCTTTAAGCTTTATACTCTTTCCATTAATTCTAAGTCCTCTACGGCTATCTACAGATATAGTCCTTATTCCGAACAGTGTCACTGCCTTATCTACAGCGCCGTCTTCTTTAGGAATAAGGTGGGTTCTGTACTCTCCGGCGTCCTGAACTTTGGCAGTAACTGTATAAAGGTTTGGATGCTCTGCGTCCCAGAGTTTTGGATCATCTATGGCAAAAGAAAAGCTTGCAGGTTCAGAAGTTCCCTTGGCTACATAGATACTGCTCTTAACACTCTTAACAACTTCGCCGCTTTCTTCTGCAATCTCAAGAATTACGTCAACAATACTATTAGTATATGATGTATTCTCGATCATAACTTTAGCGTCTATAAGAGCGTAGTCTGCAGTAAGTACATCATCTGTGCATGTAACATCACCTATTTCTTTGGTATACATAAATATACCGTCATGTGCTACATGAATCCTGGGACTGTGACACAGCTCTACGCTTCTAAAAAGGCCTGTTCCTGTATACCATCTGGAGTTCTCATTCATAGTAGTATTAAGATTAACAGTGACCCTGTTATACTCTCCAAATGTAACGCGGTCAGTCAAGTCTACATAAAAGGGTGCATAGCCGTAGTGATGAGCTGCAACTTTATATCCATTGATATCTACGGTGGCATTGGACATAGCACCGTCAAAATAAAGGCCTACACAGTCATCTTTCCACTTATCCGGTATCATTATCTTTTTGGTATAGTTTATAAGGCTTCCCTTATAATATCCCATATCAAAACGTCCAGGCGCATCCTCAGATACATCGCCTTCTATCATGGCATCATGCGGAAGATCAACTAAAGTGCCCTTGCCATCCTCAGCTGTAACTGCCATATCAAGAAATCCCTTCCTGTACTCCCATCCCTGATCCAGTAATACTCTCTCCATATAACCTCCCAGTCTGTATAATAGTCCAAACAATATTTAACATATAAAAATGATAGCTTTAGTAATAGCTTCTCATGCATTGTCAAGAAAGCTATATCCTAAAGCTATCACTATTATTTGTGATGTACAATATCATTTTTTATGTCATTTACAACAGTTTTTGTGACCAAAACACTTGGGCAGGGTATCATTCAAACAGATCATCCATAGTAACTTCACTATTAACAACACTACTATGTTTGTTTCTTTTTACACCATATGTCGTTATCATCGTTAACTGAATGGACTCTTTTACACGATTATTAGAAATAAATGCTGAAACTTTATTTCTCAGATTCATTTCATATTCGTTATCTATTTCATATTCATCCGTAGAATATTTGCATTCGCACAAATTAATAACTCTATCCCTTCGCTTAATAATTAAGTCTATTTGTGCGCCTTTACCTGAGCTATCACCCTTTTTGCTCCATGTAGATATTCCTGATAACACTCCGGATATTCCCAGTTTTTTCTTGATCTGTTCTACATGATCTTTGCATACCTGTTCAAAGGTATAACCTGACCATGCTCTTCTTGCAGCATTATCGAGAGTATGTGCCCAATAATGCTCATCATTGCCATAATTATCTCTGATGAATTTATAGTAAAAAAGAGTATAATAATCAGCTAACTGATAGATTTTTGTCTTCGCTCCATAAAAATCATTAATTCGTATAAAACCAGAATATTCAAGATCATTTAGCATTCTTGTCAAAGTACCATTGTTTGAAAGTCCAGTTTCTTTTATTATCTGTTCTCTGGACAATCCTGATTTCTTATTGCTCAAAGCTTCTACTATTTTTTCATATTGATTACTATTCTTAAAAAGAGCACTGTATAAGTTTGTATACTCATCCCAAAGTTCAGCTCTTTTCCTAAAAAACAGATTATCAATGTTATTATTGTATGACAATTCAGAATCAAGCAACCTTAGATAATATGGAATTCCTCCCATAATCATATAACACTGCACTATGTCATACCTCGACCATTCTATCTCTTTAGATTTTAGGTATTCCTCTGTTTCCTTTAAAGAAAATGGCCTAATATAAATTCTGCATGTCAATCTGTTATATAATCCACCATGGTTATTATCTATATTTTCCATCATCCACGAAGTTGCTGAACCACAGACTATAAAAACAAGGTTGTCTTTGGTACTGCCATAGCCATTCCAAAACCATTCAAATGCAGATAAAAAACCAGACTTTAGTGTGTCCATCCATGGCATTTCATCAAAAAATACCACATGTTTACTGTCAACATCCAAAGATTCAATATAATCTCTTAAAAGTGAAAATGCTTCCAACCAAGTCTGAGGTCTTGGATACTGCTTCTTGGTCTGACTATTCAGCTCCATGATAAAGTTCTGGAGCTGATCATCTTTTGAAGCATTATTAATTCCGGTAAGCATAAAATCAAAACGCCCATTGAAATAGTTCCTTATTAGATAAGTTTTTCCAACCCTACGCCTTCCATATACCGCTATAAGCTGTGCCTCAACAGTTTTCATGCACTTATCCAGTCTTCTTTGTTCATCGACTCGGCCTATTATTTTATTCATCCATTTAATCCTCATATAGCGAGAGAAATTAGTAGCTAATGTGTCGATATTAGTGGAGCTCGCTGCACCAATTCGAGAGCCAATCGAAATCATCCTTGAAAAAGCCTACATTATCAGTACTTCTTTTACCAGTATAATATCACTTTCAGACTAATTATACCACTTAATTCGTCTTTTTCGATTAAAAAATATAGTTTTTAGACTCGGAATCATCTTTAGTTAGTCTAAATCAATAAAATATTATAGCATTTAGACTGATAATCACCTTTAATTGGTCTAATTTTCTGCGTTTATCATACCAACTTATGCTATGCAGTATATTACTTATCAGCATATATTTCTGTTATGGCATTCTTTAAGTTTTCAGAGATATCTGCTTCTTTTAGCCAGCTTAAAAATTCATCATCTGACATGCTAATGAGCTTACCATTTACAAGATCCTTGGTCATGATCGAGATCCATGCATATTCTAGTATATCGAAGACTTTCTTCTTGTAGTCATTATAGGCTTTATGAATACCTGATACTGTGACTACTGCTCCCTTTGATGTTGCGATGCTTCCGATGGCGATATTTAAGATCCTGCGGCTATTATCATAACTTACTGCTTCAGGTTTTAAAATACCATCATCTTCACTACCAGAAGTTTTAGTACAATCATTTATAGCATCACTGTCTTTGGTATTATTATTGACAGTATCATCATTGTCGATATCATTATTTTCAGTATCATTATCATCAGTAATATCGGATATACCTTTAATAACAATATTATCTAAATCAGATACTTCTGCTCCATATATACTTATTTCATATTTTCTCTTATCCGGAATAAGTGACAGATCACCTCTTGCAGGAGCTATGGCGATATGAAGAGTATCTTGATCTACTGCTGTTTCAAATCTTGTCTTAACATAGCTGCCACTTAAATAGTTCATGGTGATGCCGTCATCTTCGTACATTTCGTAAGATCCGTTTTGACCAAATCCTATACAGAGCCTGATATCTGATGGATTTACTACTCCATTAGTCTTATCATCAAGAGACATAGGAATTATACCGCCTTCGCCAAGAAGAACAGGGATATCAGTAAGGCGTCTGTACATCTTCCTCATAATGCCGCCATTATAGATAGTGCCTGTGAAGATGTCATACCAGTGGCCGCTTGGAAGTACCATGTTCACAGTAGATAGCCTAAGTTCTCTATCCATAGGTCTTGTAATGGCACCGACTATGAGCTCATCGCCAAATCCGTATTCGCATGGGACATTGTAGGCTCTCTCATCATCAGGTAACAGGTAGTACATAGGTCTTACTATTGGCTTATCTTCTTCATATGCTCTGAAGCTTTCTGTATATAGATATGGAAGGAGTCTGTGACGAAGTCTTAAATAGTCTGTCATGACGCCGCGATAAGGCTCGTCAATAGCCCATGGTTCCTTGTTAAGGAAGGCGCTGCTACTGGAGTGAAGACGATTTATAGGAGAGAATACTCCGTACTGGATCCATCTTATAAGTCTCTCATCATCCTTGTCACCCATCATGTGACCGCCGATATCATGACTCCAGTAGCCGTAACCTATATTACTTGAAGTGCTGGTAAAATAAGGCTGGAAGTCAAGACTCTTCCAGGTCATGACAGTATCTCCGGAAAATCCAACAGGATATCTGTGACTTCCCGGGCCTGCATATCTTGAGAAGATCATAGGCCTTATATTCCTGCCTTCCTGATCGTGATAGTGATAATGATTGAGAAGGAAAAGTGGATCAACGTCCTCCGCGTCTCTTCCTGTTCCCTGCTGCCAGTCTATCCACCAGAAGTCCACCCCGTCATCTTCATAAGGATGCATAACCTTTTCAAAATATGCATCTCTAAACTTCTTATCAGAAAAGTCAAACTCTACCGGCTCCTTTGAATCAGGATCTATGCCGACACTCTCTGCAACCTCCCTGTACATATCTTCAAAAGCTCTGATGCCATCTGCCGGATGAAGGTTAAGTGTTGTAGCAAGTCCCCTGTCATGGAGCATCTTTAGAAATCTCTTATGATCAGGGAAAAGATCCTTGTTCCAGCTATAACCTGTCCAGCCTGTTCCGTACTTTGGATCAACTTCTGTAATATGCCAGTCCATATCGATGACAGCTACTGAGAGCGGTATCTCCATCTTCTTAAAATTATCAAGGACATCACTATAAGACTCTTCTGTATATCTATAATACCTGCTCCACCAGTTACCAAGAGCATATCTTGGAATCATAGGAGTCTTGCCGCAGAGCTTATAGAAATCCTTAAGACCTCCATAGAAGTCCTTGCCGTATCCAAAGAAGTAAATATCTATTCCGCTGCCATCGCGGTTTGCATATTCATAAGATGAAGGGTTATCACCTATCCCAGATACAACTACAGGGCTACCTGTATCATTGAGAACAGCGTAGCCGCGCTTTCCAAAGATACCTTCTTCAAGCCACAGACCGCCATCGCATCCGTCTAAAGTTCTGGCTGTTCCGAAGAGGTTCTCATCAGAGTTACCATAAGTGATACTGTAATGCCATACAGATCCTGTTTCTTTTAAAGTTATAGAAAGGCCCTGAGCACTGAAGCTCTTCTCATCATATCTTATTATCAGGTCGTCTGTTTCTATTTCTATGAACTCACTTAATATATTATTGGTATCTATTGTTTTGATCAGACTATTTTCTACCGGATCATTTTGGATCTGACTATTCTCTTTTTTACCAGTCTCTATCTGATCACCGAATCTTCTTAATTCATAAGAAACCTTATCAAAATCTCTGTTTACAACAGTCTTGGTTATCCTGTCTTCAAAGATTCCTTGTTCGTTATATTCAAGTCTTATCAAGCGACCTGTTAGTATAGTAATTCTATATTTATTACCTATAATCATATACACCCTCTTAATTAGCAACATCCCTGACAAAAAGGTCAAATTATCATCTACGATTAACTACAAGCCCGCAAACTTAGAGGCCAAGTTATAAAGTGTTCCACTTTCAAATCCCCTTGTACCGTCGCTATAAATACTATCTAAAAATTTATCCATATACTTTACCTAAAACTTATTAACTAACCCTTAACAGAACCGGAAAGACCCTCAACATAGAATCTCTGGAGCCATACAAACAGTATTACGATAGGTACTGCTACTACAACAGCGCCTGCGGCAAACTGTGTATAGTAGGTATCTATACGTCTAAAATCTGTCAGCCAGTAAAGACCTACTGCTACTGTGTAAGAACTTTGCTTGTCGCCAAAGAGCATACTTGGGAAGATATAATCCGACCACGCTCCAAGGAAGTTACCAAGGACTGTATATACGATGATAGACTTAGACAGAGGAAGTGTTACATGTGTGAATATTTGAAATCTTGACGCTCCATCTATGATCGCAGCTTCATCAATAGCCTTCGGGATCGTGTCAAAAAATCCTTTGCTGACATGATATCCCATTGCAGCACCTGCAGCGCCTACAATGATAAGTGCCATAAGAGACTGGTTAAGGCCAAGTCCCTTTAAGATGTTGTAAACGGCTATAAGTGACATGAATCCGGGGAACATTCCGATTATCATCAGGATGTTCATGAACTTTTTTCTTCCTCCAAATCTTGTACGACTTAGAATGAAAGATGTCATAAGTACGATAAGTGTATTGATCACGCAGCTGCAGATAGCAACTATCATAGTGTTAACCCACCATCTTCCAAAAGGAAGGACACTTTCATTACTAAAGAGGTTAATGAAGTTCTGGAGCGTAAGCTTATGTGGGAAGAAGTATCCTACATAATAGCCCTGCTCTGCTCTAAGAGCAGTAAGTATGATCCACAAAATAGGAAACATCCATATAGTTCCAAGTATTGTAAGAACTATATAACCTGTATTGGTCTGTGTAGTCTTCATGATAAATACAAGACCTGCATATGCAGCTATAAGGCCTATCCAGAAACCTATTCCTAAATACTTGTTCATAAAAGATGTCTGAAGATGCGCTGCTTCTAAGATCATCTTGGATGAAAAAATAAGGAAGGTCCAAAAAACTGTACTTAACGCCTGAACACACTGCCATATCTTCATGGTCTTAACTGAAGTTTTAAAAAGGTTAATAAGACCAAATACAAAAGATATAACTGTAAGAATAATTGTAAGGTATACAAAAAATGTGATCTTAGAGCTTTCAGATGCAGCTAACAGCTTAAAGGCTGTTCCTATAAGTGAAGATCTCATCCCATCTCTTGATACATAAGGAAGGAAAAGGCTTATAAAGCCAAATATCACTGCTGCCAAGGCTTTATAGAAGTGCCTTAGGTTAAGTCCTATTACTATTTTTTTCATTACTGGAAGCCCTCCTCATTCTTAATTGCATTAGATCTTGAGAAAGAGATAAGTGTAAAGGTTGCGGATATAACAAATATGATGATACCGATAGTAGCTGCAAGGTTATAGTCGTTACTATCTTTGGTCAGCTTGTAAAGCCATGTTACAAGAAGGTCTGTCTTGCCTGCGCCCTTGTAATAATCAAGTGTGTGCGGCTCTCCTGCTGTAAGGAAGTAGATTACGTTAAAGTTGTTAAAGTTACCTATAAGATTAGAAATAAGGTACGGAGTTGTAACAAACCACATATAAGGGAATGTTATCTTCCTAAACATGGTAAAAGGGCTTGCACCGTCAATCTTGGCACTTTCGTAAAGCTCTCCCGGAATATTCATAAGGATACCGCTTACCATGAGCATGGTTACAGGTACACCGATCCAGAAGTTAACTATTACAACTGATGCCCTGGCCCACATGGTATTACTCAGAAATGGAAGGGCTGAAGAGGTAAATCCCCACTGCTGCAAAAGAACATTAAAAATGCCCCTTTCACCAAGCATAGTCGCAACTACTCGAAGTGAGATAAATGCAGGTATAGCCATGGTAAAGACAAAAATAGTCCTCCAGAACTTTTTGAACTTAATACCTTTTGAATTAATGATCATGGCAAGTATCATTCCGCCAAAGTAGCAGGAAAATGTTGCAAGAAATCCCCATACTAAAGTCCATCCAAGAACAGGCCAGAAGGTTCCTGAAAGTCTGTCACCTGCTGAAAGAAGCGTTTTAAAGTTTGTAAATCCTACCCAGTCAAAGAGATTGCCCGGAGGCTGATGCTCTGAGTCATAGTTGGTGAATGCCATAAGTATCATGTATAAAAGAGGCATTACCGTAAATATAGAAAGTCCTGCAACCGGTATACCCAGGAACAGAAAACGAATATTCTCATTTGCAAGGCTGGCTACATCCTGAATGAAGTTATTGACATGCTTGCCTGCCATATGATTTTTTCTGGCATTTTCACCTGAATAGATAGAAAAAAGCCATACTGCTATAAAAGCAGCGCTGACAACTACAGCCATAACGCCGTAGAGAAGTATCAGCATGGAGTTATCTCCCTGCTGCATCTCATAGATTCCGAGGCTTTCGTTAAATGCCATCCCCTGAGTATTCTCACCCAGTGTAGAAAGGTCATATAACAGGGAGCCTCCCTTTAAAAACATAAAAAAGATATAGGAAACTTCTAAAAGGAAGAACAATAAACCTTTAATTATCTGACCGTGACGGATATTGGCAAGTCCGCAAAAAATGTAAGAGAGCTTTGAAAAGATGTCTCCTTTGGTAAAAATAGTTATGAAGTTTCTATCCTTGTACTCATTGTTCATAATGTATATGCTCCGTTCAAAGATAAAGGGGACCGCCATAAGCAGCCCCCTGACTACTTTACAGTCATACATTTTTGAATCAAAGATTCAAAAATGCAGCAATAGAGCCAATTCAGTTCACCTTCGGTGAAGGCTCTATTGCCAACCGATTCACTGAATCACGAAACGCGCAGTAAATGCGCGTTTCTGTAATTTACATTCAAGAAATCATACCTTTTTACTCTGTAAGTGTTCCTGTAATGCTGTCTACAAGTGCATCAAGATTGTCCTGAAGATTAGCTTTGGTGATATCACCGTTATAGATTCCTTCACCAAGTGCCTGAGCAGGTGTCCAGTAGTCACCCATCTGAGGGATGCTGGGCTGGTTAGTTGCAAGAGCTGCCTGATCATTAAGGGCACTTGCTACGAAATCATTCTTGATATCATCGCTGTCTGCAAGAGACTTAAGTACAGGTACATCGCCCTGCTCTTTGTATCTTGTAAGGCTGTTCTCAGGGTTTGCAAGGTATACTGCAAGCTGCTGTGCGCAGAGTGGATATGCAGTATTGGACTTAACTGTGATAGTCTTAAAGTCTACGAAGTTAGAAAGCTGAACTTCCTTGCCGCCGATATTGGCTGTAGGAAGAGCAACAGCTCCAAGCTTATCGCCAAGAGCTTCTTTAAACTCGATAGCGCTCCATGCACCTGATGTTACTGCGCCAAGGTTACCTTCCTTGAAGGCTGAACCGCCGACACCATCAGCATCTTCGAGGTACTTAGGATTTGTAGCAAGATCGATAAGGTACTCACCTGCTGCAAGACCATTTTCATCATTGAATGAGCAGTCAGCTGCATCTTTTCCGTCAGGTCCAAAGAGTGTACATCCTGCTCCAAGGAAGAAGCTCTCGATGTACCAGGAGTTTGTGATCTGTGTACTGAAATTCCACTTGCCATCTCCAAGATCCTTGGCCATCATAGTATCAAGGTTCTTGACCTCTTCTTCTGTAAAAAGATCCTTGTTGTAATACATAAAATATGTATTAGGTGAGAATGGAACTGCATATGTAAGACCGTCAACAGTAACTGCTGTAAGTGCACTCTCAGGAAGATCTGCACTTATGGTATCGAAATCCTTGGTTACAGGAAGAAGCAGTCCCTTCGCTGCCATATCTGCAACACCGCCGCTTGGTGTATAGAAGATATCTGCTGCTGTATCAGCATCTGTCTCAACTGCCTGAGGAGCTTCGTCGATACCAACTACAGCGATCTCATAGGTGATGTTGAATTCGTCATGCTCAGCATCGAAATTCTTGACCATCTGATCTGTGATCTCAACCTCTTCTTCAGGAACCCAGATCTTGAGTGTTACATCTTCAGTACCTGTTTCGCCCTGAGCCTGAGTGGTATTGTCCTTAGAAGCATTACCAGTTCCTGCATCTTTGTTTCCACAGCCTGTCATAAAACCTGCTGCCAAAACAGCGCTCATCATAAGAGCTCCTAACTTTTTCACTTTCATTTCTTACCCTCCTAGATATAATCTTTACCTGTTACTTTTTTAAAATACCTGTTTGGTTAATCGCTTTACCAGTAATATAATCTCTCTTAGTTAAACGGTCAACCTCTTTTAAACATTTTCCATAAAATGAATAAATGGTGGTGCGATTAATTATTTATTTTTCACTATTGAATTATTTACCTGTGTATGTTATGCGTTTTACCTTACCAGTATATAAAAAGACCATGGATCAAGGTTATCTCTTGCAAATGGATTATCTCCGCCTTCCTGATATGCTCCGTTTACTCCGCTAAATAAAACCTCTTCATCTCCTGTAAGAATCTGTGAAAGATCAAACTCAGACTGCTGCCTTTTGGACAGGTTGTAGATACAGATAATGGTGCTGTCTTTATAGCTTCTTGTAAATGCAAATATATTTTGTCCAGTCGATAGTATCTTTTATAACATGAGCCTTGTCTACGAGCGCTTTAACAAGCAAAAAAGGTCCGGTAAATATAGTAAATGTTTGAAATGCATTTACTATATTTACCGGACCTTAGTTGGCTTTTATGTGGTATTGGAACATAGATATATTCAGATATATATTACTGAAATATAATCAGAAATATATTCTAAATAATAGTCTTAGTGGAGAAATTGGTTATTATTAGCCTGAAATATCCCTTACAGACTGACGTTCCTTGACTCTTATGGGCTGGCGTTCATCTACTACGAGATCCTTGCCACCTTCTTCTATCATCTTAAAGAGATACTCGCTAGCCTTGGCTGCCTTCCATTCGTAATCCTGGGCTATGGAAGTTAGCTTTGGGGTCATGAAATCGCAGTCAGGGAGGTTATCAAAGCCTACGACGGAGATATCAGAAGGTACTTTATAGCCGCACTGGCTAAAGCCTTCGATAAGACCATATGCTACTATATCTGACATAGTTGCAACGCCTGTATATCCTCTTCCTGCAAAGACTATATCCTGACCTATCTCTATGGCACTGTTATAAGTTGAAGCACAGTTAAATATGTCCTTATCAGGATCAAACTTAATGCCGCTTTCCTTACAGGCATCCATAAAACCTTGCTGTCTTTGGCTGATAACGCCTTCTCCGCCGCTTACGGGAGCTACGAGGGCTAATCTTGTATGCCCTTTTCCTATAAGGTACTTGGCAGAAAGGTAACCTCCTCGGTAATCTTCAATGCCTACATTAACTATTTTTTCACCAGGAGCATAGGTATCTATGAATACCATGGGAATATCTATGGTCTTCTTGATATCTCTGACTTCATCCTTGTATACGCCAAGGAAGAAGGCTCCGTCTACATTCCAGGAATTAAGAAGAGGTACAATGTCTCTTGGATCTGCAACGCACCTAAGCATAACGTAGTAGTCATGATTTCTTACGAGTCTTTCAAGGGCTGCTATCATATGGGCGTTGTAGGGGTTAGAGAAGAAGTCTTCATCTTTCCCTATATAGGGAAGGACTACGCCTATAAGACGGCTTTCCTTCTTAGCAAGGGATCTTGCTACAGCATTTGGTTTATAATTGGAATCCTTGATGATCTTCTCAACTTTTCTTCTGGTATCTTCTGAAACTTTGTGATAGTTGCCGTTTATAACATTGGAGACTGTGGCAGTACTTACTCCTGCAAGCTTTGCAATAGTCTTTAAGTTCATCCCTTCTCCTGTCTGGGTCCGCTATGTAGTTTTAAGTTTAGCGATTAACCTATTTTTTACTATACATAACGTAAAGGAGATGTGTCAAGAACTTTTACTATAGCTAAACATATCACAAGCGCAAAAAGAGCCCTGAAGATACGCTCTCCAAGGCTCCCATAAAGTCATGCCATTTCTATAACACATTTATGATGTTTATATTCTTTGTTTGTACTTGATACATCTTTGTCATAATCTATCCCGACAAGCAATATGTTTCCTTTATAATGCTCAAGTCTGTCAGGATAATTTCTATTTTTGATCTGAGAAAGAGCTGTTTCCGCATCCTTATTGTACTTAAGCTCTATAACCATAGCCGGTTTGTCTGAAAACTTAGGTGATGGGATAAAAACTATATCAGCATAGCCTTTACCGGAATCCAATTCCAAAATGGTCGTATAGTATTTCTGCGCAGCATAATAAGCATATTGAACTGCATAGCTAAGAGCAGCTTCATCATTATATGTCTTATTGCCTGTAAGGTCATGAGCTTTTTCTAAAATTTCAGCAACTTTATCACAATTCTTTGCCCATGTAGCTTCAAGAAGTTCCTGTGATATATCAAACGCCTTAAAACTTTCGACCCACTCACTACCTTTTGTTGATGTCTTAAACTCATCTAGAATCTCTTTGTTAGGAATATATATTTCACCGGCAACATCATCATATCCAAGATATCCAAGATGAATAAGTAATGATAAGACATCATCCTTGCCTGTAAATGTAGTCATATCATTCTGATATGTCGAGGTATCGATATGAATCCTGGCACCGTCCATAAGCAGAGTAACAGCCTCTTTAAGGCCGTCATAATCCTTTATGATATAATCCGACAAAGCCTCATAGGTTTCTGTTTTATTCCAATAATCCTTGATAACGCCTGTACTTACAGCTTCTACAACAGACAACGGACTATACAAACAATATCTGGTTCCTTCCGGAGATTTACCTGTGGCCTTCAATTCTTGATAGTTTGGATCCGGAGGTATAATATCGCTTACTTCATAACCATTATACCAGGATTTTATTGTATCGAAATCACGCCCATAGCTTTTGCACAAACCACTAACTTCTTCTTCCGTAAAGCCAGTATATCTTGCAAGCTGCCTTGGAAACATCATGGAATACTCTGTGAACATATTAAGAGCTGAATGTTTACCATATTTTTTTATTGGAAGAATTCCGGTCATATAAGCAAGTGCTATATAACTTTTATCTTTAAAAAGATCCCGTAAAAAATCGAGGTAGTTTTTTTGACCTTCTTTATCAGATGGAAACTCTCTGAAAACCGCATCCCATTCATCGATAACAATGACAAACTGCTGGCCATTCTCTGCGTAGACATCTTCTATCATTTGAATGAGATCCTTGTCATCAAAATAATCTACATCCGGATACTTTTTCTTGATCTCCCTTGATACAAGTTTCTGCATAGCATCAAGAGCTTCATCAAAAGTTTTCTTGTTCCTGGTAAATGTGGTCATGACAATTCTTATGACATCAAATGCACCTAAAAAATCATCCCAGGATTTTTTTCCAATACCTGTATCTGATTCAGAAACTTTTAATGCCTCGAAAAGCTCTCTACTATCTGCTTCCCTGTCATAGTATGCACAGATCATGTCAGCTGCCATGGTTTTTCCAAATCTGCGTGGGCGGGAAACACTTACATACCGCTGCTGAGTATTGACCAAACCATTTAGAAAAAGTATCATCTGTGTTTTATCAACAAATATATCCGAATTAACAGCCATCTGATAAGACATTTTTCCAGGATTTAAATACTGTCCCATAACGATCTCCCAAAACATTTCAAGAAAAGTAGACTTATAACAATATTATGAGGTAGGTGTCGAAAGTTCCTTTTGACCCCTACCTCATATTATAAACATATATGCTACCCTGCTGCCAGCAAAATGTGAAGAGATCAGTTTATCGATACCGGAAGTGTGCCTGTGATGTCGCTTCCGCCAAAGATTGCATATATGGCTGCAGGGATGTTGGCGCCGTACTTAGGTCTATTGGACTCACCTGTCGGGATCATCTCCATGCCTCTTGAATTGTAGCAGGCAATAAGAGCATCGGCATCTGTAAATGAAGATAGTTCATATGGAAGGTGGGCACTTAATAATATGAACTTACCGCCGTTATCATGGGTCTTTGCTATAAGCTCATGTACAAGGTCTTCGTTGGAAGCCTCCTTGGAATATGATACTGATAACATGATCACGGTATCGGCACCTTTGATAGCTGCTGTGAGGCTTTCTTTTGAAGCGTCTTTAGCGCATATACTAATTATATTGTCAGGGCTAGTTACCTTGCCTTCTGCTACGAGGAGAGCTTTGGCAAAGTCTATGGAGTTTTTCTGATTATCATTAGAATAAAGGATAACTGTCTTCTTATCATCTGATACAGGATATGCATTATCATTTTTGATAGAAGTTACAGCTTCAAGTGCTATCTTCCACTCAATGTCATGATGCTCTTTAGATCCAACTACCTGTTTTGCAAGCTCAGGATCAGGTGTTATAAGCTCTGACTTTCCTAGTTCGTTAAGAGAGTCATCGTTCATAAGGCCGTATTTAGATTTTGCTTTTAGGATCCTGTAGACAGAATCGTTGACGCAGTCCATGGATATAAGTCCGCTATCTATTCCGGCAACTATACCATTTATATAATCATCCAGCTCTTTGACATCATCAGGTGATGAGATATCTACCGGTATAAGGAGCATATTGGCACCTGCATTAATGGCAAGTCTTGCTGCATCCATAGGATCAAAGTGACTTGCTATGGCATCCATCTCCATTGCATCTGTTACTATAACGCCTTCAAAGCCTATATCTTTTCTTAAGATATCTGTAAGGATAGTTTTGGACAAAGTTGCAGGAAGATATACTTCTTCACCTGTAGAAATAGATGTATAGGTTCCTGTCTCTATATTGGGATACTGGATATGAGCAGTCATGACAAAATCTGCTGATGAAGCTACCTGTGTAAATGGGATAAGCTCAAGTTCTTTTAACTGATCATAGGTCTTCTCTATAAGAGGAAGTCCTGTGTGAGAATCTGTATCTGTATCGCCATGTCCGGGGAAGTGCTTGAGAGCTGCCATGACGTGGTTATTATGAAGGCCGTCTATAAAGCGGGCTCCGTACTGTGATACAATCTCCGGATTATCTGAGAAAGACCTGACTCCGATTATAGGATTGGAAGGATTGTTGTTAACATCCATGACAGGAGCAAAGTCAACATTGATGCCCTGAACAGAAAGCTCACTTCCTATTACGTCTCCTGCAAGGTATGCATTGTCAGGGTCATTAGTTGCAGCTATAGCCATATTGCCGGGCATGGAAGTTCCTGTAGAAAGGCGTGTTATGTAGCCTCCCTCCTGGTCTATAGATACTAAAAGAGAGCTTACAGCGCCGCCCATGGCGTTGGCCTCTTGCATAGAGCTTATTAGCTGGGTGGTCTGGCCGGCTTCTTCTATATTCTGGCCGAAGATTATGACACCGCCAAAGCTGTACTTCATAAGGACAGCCTTCTGCTCATCACTTAGAGTAGTAGCAGGGACTGCATCATCGCCGCTTGTCCAGGTACGTAGAGCGGGCATGATCATCTGGGCTACCTTCTGCCTAGTTGTCATGTTACTTACTACGCTTCTAATTCCATTTGCTGCCATTACAGTCTTTTGATTCATAGGCATTATAAAAGCTCCTACGACCATCATCAGGGCAAGGCTTGATGAAATGAACTTTCGCATGATAGCTGTCTCCTTTTCCACGATACCCCTTTATATTTCTTGATAAAAACAGCATTATCTAATTAGTCATCTTATCACGAATGCAAGGAGTGACCAGATATTTCCAAGTATAATGCTGCGTCTGAGTTCTGCTTATAGGGCGCTGTCCAAAAGATTGTAAGTATCTGTCCGGCAAAAGGAATAATTCCAAGAATATACCAACCAATAAAAGAAAGATCATATACAAATGCATTCCATTTATGCCCGTTCATCATCTCTCTGGATCTTGTGATCACCTGAGTTGCAGACAGTTCAGGGTTATCCTTGATAATATAAGGTACCATCCTATATGAATAAGCCTTAATGATACCCGGAATAAAAAACAGACAGCTCCATAGGCAAAGGAAAAGATCTCTTAAAAACAAAGTTATGAAACTATGAGCGTAGGTGCCAAAACCTTCTGTCAATACATTAAGACCTACATTACCTTCCTCTACATTCCTCTTAAAGAATCTATAGCCACCTACCTGCAGCGGATTGAATAAGAAAATCTTCAGTATAAGACTTATAAATGATATGGTCATAATTGTTCCAAAAAAGACATATATCAAAGTAGGGTCGGCGGTTTGGAAAAAGTTCTCAAGATTATCCTTGTCAGCCTGAGAACTGGTAGACGCTGCTGTTCCTGTAGTCAGTAACGACAAGACAAACGCTACAATAACTGATTTAAAATAATTTGCCAAAAAAGCTCCCTTTCCTCTTGACTTAACTTCTGAAATAGTCCACATTTTTTTCTCCTTTCTACTACAATGTATGTGACAAAAATAACTTGATGAAATGAACTTTCGCATGATAGCTGTCTTCTTTTCTGCAATATGTTTTTTATATTGTAAATATATATTCAATATATAGTATAATGCGTTTTGGGGATTGTTGCTAGGGGAGAGTGAAGAAAGGGGGGATTAGTGGCTGCTTCTTTGGTTCGTAGCATTCATATATCAAGAAAATCCCATCATCACTTTCACATATTCTTCAGACTTTGTTCGCATGATATCAAGCCCCAAATTCATGTCTTTCAGGCTAAAACGATGAGTTATAAGATCATGAGGAAGCATAATAGATTTACCTTCAGCCTTTAACTTAGCCCAAGCAACCAGACGATCAAGTGCATATCTCCAGTCGTCTCCTTTGCCATCTATTCCATAAAACGAGGAATTCCATGTTCCTCTAAGAGTCAGCTGATTACGAAGGATCTTCCAATATATTTCCCGCGACAGGCTCATGTCAGAAGCAGGATTTCCAACCAACATGATCTGTCCAAACGGTGCAGCGCAGCTAACCGCCTGTTCATAATTCTCCGAGCGCCCAATGCACTCAAAGTAAACGTCAGCTCCCCGGCCACCGGTTCTCTTCTGAAGCTCTGCCACAGCATCAACGTCTCTAATATCAATAATCTGACCAGACTCATAACCCATATCCAGCAGTTTCTTACGTTGTATATCTTTATTGCCTATGCAAAAGACATTTTGGTATCCCGCATCTTTTAAGAACAAAGCCACAAGCAGCCCTATCGTTCCCAATCCGCAAATAGCTATGTTCTTGTACTTAATATCATCACAGCTGCCAAACACAGCATCACCATCACAATCTGTATTGCCATCTACCCGAATCAGGTTCATAAGTCGCAGTGCATGAACTGCCACGCACATTGGCTCCAACATTGCAGCATCATCATTTTCTACTTCATCAGGAATAGGTAAAAGATTCCAGACCGGGGCCTTCACATACTCGGCGTAACCGCCATCACTGCGTGATCCCAGATAATCATAGTTCTCACACATCTCATAATTATGTGCAAGACACTGTGGACATTTCTTGCAGGGAATAAGAGGAAAGATGCCAACTCTTTTGCCTACAAGATCCGGTCTACTCTCGCAGCGCTCCACAACTCCGGCCATCTCATGTCCCGGCACCAAAGGCATGTTGTGAGCACCAGTCTTGAACACCCTTGGTATATCAGAGCCGCAGATTCCGCAGGCACTGACCTTCACCAGCGCTTCGTCTTCCTTTATGTCAGGCATCTTTATATCTGAATATTGCAAGTTACCGATTTCGTATAAAACCTGAGCTTTCATATTCCCTCCGATATGAAAAAACTGCAGCGTAAGTTTCTTTTTGGCTGGATTGCAAGAAATATAATCTATTAAAAAATATCTTTTAGGGGTACTGATGGACTTTTATTCGGATATATATTATCAAATATATAATAATAATTGCATTTTTTCTCTATTATTTCAACCAAACAGATCATCCACCTCAGATATAGCATATTCTGAATTGTGGAAGATTGTGGAAGTAACTATTTATAATCACGTATTATTGAAGCAAATTCAACACTCCCTGCTTGGACTGGTTAGCCTGCGCAAGGACCGTCTGTCCGGCCTGAGCTATTATCTTGGTATTGGCATAATACTGCATCTCTGACGCCATATCCGTATCACGGATTCTGGATTCAGAAGCTGTAGTATTCTCAACAACATTATCAAGATTCTTGATTATATGTTCAAGGCGGTTTTGTACCGCACCAAGCTTTGCACGCTCCATAGAATTGGTATTGATGGCATTTTTTACTTTCTCAATTCCATCCATACCACCGGAACCATCTTCGTCTTTGACGTTGATGTCTGCAACTCCCAAAGTTGACGCGCTTACTGCATTTATTTCAAAACTAAAGGTATGCCCCTTTTCAGATCCAACCTGAAGAGTTATTGGAAGCGGGCCCGAGAAATGTATATCAAAAACAGTCTGACTTGCACCTTTGGTATATCTGGCACTTGCGCCATTAGCGACATCCGTATTTGCTGCAAGATTGACCCTTAAAAGGTTCCAGGCTATCTCATTAAGAAGTTCATTTTCACTTGTTACAAGCTTTGCTTTATCAGATGTAGAGCCGTCTCTTTCTGTTGGCGCAGTTCCTCCGGATGACTCGTAGTTAGCCCACTGCTGATTGTAATCGGCAACATCCTGATCGCTGGCATATTTTAAATATTTGGCAGGATTAGATCCATTAGCCGGAATATAAACAACATCGCCCCTTTGAAGATTGTTGATCGTATATTTGGCATCTTCATTCTCAGTTGCCTGAGTGACCTGACCTGTCGATCCATTCACTGTTGCAGTTGCAGCTACAGCATTGGCCTTAGTCTGCGGAAGGCCATCAAGCAGTATTATATTATTGAAGCTTGTTGAAACTCCAACTCTGTCTATTTCTTTAGTTATCTGAGAAATTTCGTCTTGAATATAGCCTCTATCGTCAGACTTAAGAGTACCATTAGCCGCCTTTACGCACAGTTCATTCATTCTGTGGAGCATTTCATTGACTTCATGAAGTGCGCCCTCAGCAGTCTGCACCATCGATATTCCATCCTGAGCATTATCGGAAGCTTGCGACAGACCTCTTATCTGACGTCGCATTTTTTCAGACATAGAAAAACCGGCAGCATCATCTGCTGCCCTGTTGATTCGATATCCTGAAGATAACTTCTCTGCAGATTTACTTAAATTGATCTCGACAATGCCATCCATTCGGTTGGCATTTATAGCCGATAAATTATGCTGTATAACCATAGCCATCTCCCTTCATCCTTGATAAGGAGACTCAAGGTTTGTACATAAAAGTACGTTCATGTTCTTCTTAGCATGCACAAGCCCAAACGTATAACTTCAATATGGATATCGTACAAAATATATTAAAAACTTAGATATAACGCAAATATTACTATTATTTTTTAATCTTTCAAAGTTTTTAGTGGTTAATTTGCAGATAATAGGCGGTCCTCCAGAGAGACAAAAGCCTCTTAACGTTGGAATCCTGATGTTCAGCGAGCATCCTGAAAAATTTTTTCGCTACGCTAGAATTGAAGTCGTTGATATTCCGGACTCAACCGGCAGTAACATGATAGAGCAGACATTCACAGGCCCAATACAGCGTCAACTCACTAATGCTCTTTCATATATAAAGAACTACGTTATAAAAACCGCTATCATAAAGCTAAAAGATCAGGCAGAAGCTGTAACTGTATACAACTATCCGTTTGAAGCAATTGAAGAAATTCTCTCAAATGCTGTTTATCACAGATCTTACCAGGTAAACGAGCCTATTACTGTCAGAATCACTCCTTCATGCATCGAAATAACCAGTTTTCACAGCTTTGATAGAATCATATCTGATCAATCAACAAATTGAACAAGACGGTATAATCGCAAACGTTTACCGAAATAGAAGAATTGGGGATTTCTTAAAAAAGCTCCATTTAATCAAAGTCAGAAACACTGGTTATCTAAATGCAAGAAAAGCATTAGCAAACAGTGGTTCTCCCAAACTACGATTTGAAATAAACATAGAGCGTGAATATCTGTCTGTATATATTGATATTCATGAATATTTTAAAGCACTAAGCAAGATAAATATGTAGAGAAGATATTAAAAATACTTAAGGCTTCACCAATGTCGTTAACAGAGCTTTCGACAGCAATGGGGTATAAAGGAATCACAGCAAAACTCAGTAAAACTGTCAACTCACTGATTGATCAGAATAAAATACAACTAATAATTGGCAATGATAAAGCCCAAAAGCTCAGTATTATAAAATAGAATCGATAGGAAAGCCATCCCGTAGCAAGACCTAGTATCGAAAGATAGCCTTGACAAGTTGCTATCTTTCGATACTTGTTTATTAAAGTACTTCTCGTATATCCGTCATCCTTCCAAAGAACGGATCTTCTACCACCAACTTATAGAACTCTTCGTCATTAACATGAACCTTCTTTATCAGTGACAGAAGTTTTTCATCCATCCTCTTATTAATTGTCCTATGTTCCTCAGGCGCAATACCAATATAATCCTTGAAAAATGCTTCTATCCCAGCCTGAATATCCATTGCACACCGGATGGATTCTGAGCTTCTGGTCTCAATCGCAAACACAGGGTTGCCCTCAAGATCAAACTCATCCACCGATGGATCTGGAGAAGTAACAATAGTCTCCAACACATAATAATCGTCAAATATTGCGCTGGCATCTCTCTCCTCATCACTGTAAAATGGCTGTATATCAAGATTATTCCTCTGCATGAACTCTGGCTCAAGCTGCAGGAAATAAAATCCCTTCAGATGCCCATCGAAGAGTTTTTGCAAAAAGAGCTGTGACGTTCCCTTAGCAACAAAATCAAACACCGCTATTTGCTTTCCCTTAGCACCAATCTTTTCAATATACTTTTTATAATTTTCTTTCTGTTGATTTGATTTTTCTATTATTAGAGCCGTCCTGCCCTCTGCGCTGTCAAACTCTTTATCTATTCCGAACCTTACCTGTAATGCTTTCCTGTCGTCGCCAAAAAAGCGCATGCTATCAACATATTCAACATCCGCAGCACTCTCCATTCCGGCTCTTATCGCTGCTGTTCTGGATGTCATGAAATACTTCGAATCAATGCTATTATCTATTTGGGAATAGAGCTTTTGAAGCAGATACCCGTCCCTGGCACAAAACAGTATTTCATCAATATCAGCTTTATGCACCATTTCCTTAAACCAATGAGTAAAATCAACCATTAACGGGCCTATAAAATCATATCCCAGTTCATAAGCAGAACTCACACTCAGTTTCTTTTCATTCTTTTCAAAGCAGAATGGATCTCCAAACAGCCTTGAAAAAACCATCCCAAGCTTGACTTTATCTGCTATTGATTGCATTTCAGCTTCAATCCCAAGTCCTCCTAGGGTGTAAAAGAGATCTCGGCCGTTCAATACTCTGAAAGTATCTATCCCTGATTTTTCCGCAGATTCAATATCTGTATATTCATCATCTCCTACATGGAGAATCTTTGCATTTTCTTTTCCACCAAAGGCATCTCTTACCTGGTCTTTGAGCACGTCAAAAAGCCCCTGATTCTTGGCTTTTCCATATTCGCATGAAATAATGATATCTTGATATCCGTTTATCCCCAGATCATTAAGAAGTTCTTCTATCTGTCTTTTTGAATAATAGCAATCTGTAGTGATATAGACTTTCCCACACACCTTGGCATGACTAAAAGCTTCATCCATTCCGGCCCTCTTTACAATAAGGCCTTGGTCTATCTTTCGCTCAAGCTCTGCCATATCTTCTGCACTCAAAGAAACATCGCCACAATCTTCCAATAGTCGTCCGTAAATATCAACCAACTTAGGGGCAAAGCTCTTAGATAACTCTTTTTCTAAACCAAGTCTCCTTTTAGCAAAGTCATCTATTACTATTCCATTCTGCCTTAACTTATAATCAACAAGTTCAAAGACATCTGTATATTCAAATACTTTCCTGACAACAAGGGTATCAAATAGGTCGAAACTCACGGCATCTGCTTTATCAATTTCATCCATCAGTTCTTTCTCTGAACCAGCCTGAATGCCTTCAAAATCATAGGCTACCTCAGTCTTCTTTAAGAGATTCTTTCCTCTGACATCTAGTAGTTTTATTCCCTCTTTAGCACACCTTTCACCAATTTGTTTTGCTATCGCTTTACAAGACCCAGGCCTTGCAACCACAATAATTGTATGCACCCCAACCTTCACTGCCTCGTCTAGAGATATAATTCGGTGCCCATACATCTCACCTGAATCCCAAAAGCCATCCAAAAGGCCAACAATACTAAGGCCATCGCCATGCTGCGCAATGAACCTCTCTGTTTCGGTGCCAAGACCGTAAATTGCTATATTTTTATTTAGTAAGTTTTCAAGATTAATCATTGAGCATCCTTATAATGTCAGCATTCTCAACCATTTCCATATCCATATTTATAATCGTCTTATCAGGAAATCTGTCCTTCAGATCTCTGGCAATTGCATCCCTTGTAGCCCCAAAAGAATTCGCTATGACAATCTTTTGGCAGTTACAGTTGCCAATCTCATCAGGAGATACTATCTCAATCCCTCGACCCTGAAACTTCTCGTAGTCCCTGTCTGCGCACATTGCAATTTTGCAAAAACCAGATTCCGTCAGGTGTCTGTAGAGGTTTGTCCCATAAACTCCCATTCCATAGATAATAATCTCATCTCCCCTGTTAACATCCTTATATGGGAAAAGAGTTTTCATCTCTTTCGTTTTTCCCTGTATGAATCCCATTCTGGGAATCACAAGGAACAGCACATATTTCTTCCACTGTTCACACAAGCCATACCCAGGATCACTGTTTTCAAACTCACGCAAAGCCGAAGTATAAAGCGCTTCGAATCTTCTCCCCAGCATCTCGTCATGCTCCTGTGTCAGGATCATCGAATCTGTACGCTGTCTGTAGTGATAAAGACATTCGTCTGAAATATAGATAGATTCAGCATTTGACAAAAGCGGGTAATTGCAGGCTGCATCTTCGCCCATTGTAATGGATTCATCAACCCCAAGCTGATAATGCATCAGCATTTCCCGCTTGTACATCTTGTCCCACATTGAGGGAAACAGACCCCATTTGAAGAAATGTTCACCGCAGATCATACGAGGAAACACTACGCTCTTAAGCTCCTCAGCGCCATATCTCCCTGCCTCAAATCCGTGTTTCACCGGCTTTCTATGATCACCATAATCCTCATAATGACCGCACATGACCAAATCAACATCTTCACGAATCATTAGCTCATGAAGCGATTCTGTCATCTGTGGCTCAATCCAGTCATCGCCATCGACACATTGAACATACTTTCCAGTAGCTCTTTTGATGCCTGCCTTACGCCCAGAGACGAGCCCTTCATTTGCTTTATGAATGACAACTATACGCGAATCGCGACTGGCGTATTCATCGCATATTGCAGGGCAGCTGTCTTCTGATCCGTCATCCACCAAAATTATTTCCAAATTACCGTATGTCTGTGAAAGGATGCTTTCAATGCATTGCCTTAAGTATTTTTCTACATTGTAGATTGGAACGATAATACTTATGAGATCCTGCATTCTATCACCCCATAATAAATGTGTCACAGTATTTACAGTTTCCGCAGTATTGACGTCCCTTGTACAGAGCCTCTCTCACCTTGGTAAACTTGGTCCCATACCACACATCCGTAATAGTCTCTTTTGTCAGATCTCCTAATGTCCACTTGCCAAGGGCATCGTTACAACACAGCGACACCTGACCCGTCGGCCTGACTATCATCTGTCTGAAGGGTAAAAGACATCTGTCATCCGGATACTCTCTCAAATCCTTTCTGTTTGGTGCATTCCCACCGCGGGATGTAAGGATCTCCTGAGGCTTTCTCAGAACAATTGTCACTTTCTTATTTAATTCAAGCTCAGGATGAGATTCTATATATGCTTTTATCTCCTGACAAGGCTTAATAAGGCTAAGCTCCTGATTGTAATTGTCGATTATAAACTCATCCAGGTATTGCACAAGCTCTTTAAACTTTTCCAGAGAAAAGAGAGTTCCATTGGTATACATATGAATCCTTGCCTTAGGTAGGTGTTCCCTGGCGTATTTGTTAAACTCAATTATTCTGTCATCCAGAAGCGGTTCATTATTTGAAAAAGTTGTAAAACGCCCTGAATACTGAAGCTCTTCCAACTGCCCTACTATATTTTTGAACAACTCCTCCGACATTACAGCTTTTTCTCTTGGATCTTCATTCCTGTTAACAGGGCAGAAACTGCATATGCCGTTACATCTATTGATAGTCTCAATCTCTATATGACTAAAGAGCGGTTGGTTCTTATAAGCACGTTCCACCGCTTTATTGACTTCATTCCTGGAAAACTCAAGTTTCTTGGATTCAGACCACTCAGCCTCCGATTCTGCTTCCTTGGTTAAAAGATAAGGATTAACTATAAGCTCGTCTGTCTCATAGAATCCATGTACCGGGTTTATAAAAAAGGAATACTCTGTGACCCCAAGCTCTTCCAGCTGCTGCGCCATACTCTCGGCATAAAGACTAGCAATAATGATCCGGTAGTCTCCGCCCTTGTAAAGCTCTGCTGCTCTCTCAGCTGTAATGATCTCTTTTCCATTACAAAAAGTGCCGATCTTATTACTGTCATTATCAATAAAAAAATCGACATTTTCGGAACCATATTGCTCCAGTGCACGCTGTCCATAAAAGCCTGCGCCGAAGATGATGATAGGATCATTCTTTGAATTGTCCATAGCACACCTCACAATATTGGAGCCCGGGTAAGTATTTATAACCTATTCTCTACAAAATCATAAATCCTCTCGCAGACCTGGCCATCGAACAGGCTCGTCATGTAATCCCGATAGGGTTGGAGCTGCTCTTTTTCGTAGTCCTTGCCTGCTTCAATCATGCTGATAAAGCTTATAACTTCATCTGTATTTCTGGCCTTGTACATAGCCTTGTACCAGGCCTGATCCTCGTAATCGCCGTACTGTACCTCCTTTATGATAAGGAGAATCGGTTTCTGATAATAAAGATAATTCAGGTTAAGGGACACCTCTATATCAGAGATTAATGCATCAGAAACACTGCTTGCTGCGTAGTATCCCGGCTGAAAGTCCACTATTACCGAGTAGTTTTCTTCATATTTCCTTATTTTTTCCACATACTCCTTATGTCTAAGGCTGAGCGGATGAGGACGCCAGATAAGAATAGTGTCACTATTATCTTTTGGGAAAAGAGCTAAATACGGCTCGATATTGTACAGCGCAGAGAAAATAACCGTCTTCCCTTCAATTGCATCAAGCCACTCCTTTGGTATTTCCGGCTGCGTGTTCATCGTTTTGTAAAGCCTGTCCATTCTAGGATATCCAAGGCGTAGCATCTTATTTCCCCAGGTCTTGTCATGACCGACTATCCAGTCGCAGAAATACTCAGAGCCAATAAAATAATCCACCTTATTTCTAAGGTCTTCTCTAAAGACAGTCTCAAACTGCTCAACTTCTTCATCATCATATTTAATGTACTGGTGAGCCAGAAACGGTGTTATCTGTATAGCTATATTCTTTCTTGATGATCCAAAATCCCAATTATAAGGAATATAATACAGCCAATAGCCAAGGTTATAGCAAATTTTAATCTTACACCCCTCGAGCCCGGGATTTGATAAGGAAATGCAGCGAATGCCTTTTTCTTCGTAAGCGTCAATCATTTTCCTTAATCTTCCAAGATTATTATGCCCAGCAAAACTCCATTCCCCATCATCCAGGTAAGGAAATACAAGCAAAAAGCTCTTGCCCTTTTCCCTATACTTCTCAACTAAAGGAATTCCCGCCTCGACGAAATAAGCAAAAACAGTAGAGAAAAAAGCTGCGTCAATGTATTCCGGAACCTCGTTCTTCATGAGGGTTTTCTTCAAACAATTCCAGTCCTCATGCTTAGAATAGTATAAGTCAGTATAATCCTGAAGATGGATTTCTTCTCCAAGCATCGCACGTAACTCTGCAGCTACTTTAGCTTTTACTCCAGAATCGCCAAGTGCAATAACTATCATGTCTATATTATTGGCAGCGCAGTAATCTTTTAAACCATTTTTTGCAATCACAGGATAGCCATTGATCTGTGTTCCGACCTTTTCAGGCGATGCATCGCAATAAGCACACATCTGATAACATTCACTATGTTCCTCAATATTGAAGCTCCTTCCGAGCCTTCCTGCGCCATATATAACATAGTTTTTTATCATAATTGACTCGCTCTTTTATCAGGTGTCTTAAATGCTTCTCAGAATGTTCTTGACGATTTCTTCAGGTTCTTTTGATCCATCATTATCGACTATAATGTCAGGGTTTGTGGGTTCCTCAAATTCGAAAGTTATACCCACAACATTTTTGTCAGTCTCACTTGTGTTCCCACTGTAAAGACCTTTCTGATCTCTTTTCCTGAGGACTTCCATTGGAACACGCACATATATCTCTTTGTAGTTAGTAATATTGCTCCTGTTCCAATCTCTTACAGAATGAAACATGGAAATAGTGCAGATGATGACATTTACCCCCTGATCAGCCAGCAACTTGCATATTCCGGAATACCTCATGGCACATTCCCTTCTGGCATCCTCAGAATAGCCCAGGTCACTTGCTACAGCTTTACGCAGTTCATCTCCGTCAAAGAAGACTGTCTTGTCATGTTCGGCCTTAAACTGTTCATAGAACAAACGCCCTATTGTAGTCTTTCCGGCTCCGGAAAGACCTGTTATCCAAAACACTGTTGCCATATCCGCATCCTTATGCCAATTCGCTCTCAGCCAGTTTCAGATCGCTGACATCATCAACCTCGAACCAGCCTCGATTTATGTGCATCGCCTTCAATTTATATCCTTCATCTATCATTCCCTGGAGAAGGTCCGTCATATACATCTTATTGTACTTTCTATCAGTTCTCCAAAGCGAAACGCCTTCATCACTTCTCTTTTTAGCTTCATCTGCCGTTGCCAGCATACCCTTAAGGCCGTCTCCCCTAAACCTCATCAAACCGATATATTGCGACATTACCCTGTTGATATCGGTAGTCTTCTGGCCAATCTCAGTAAGATTATCATCACCGTCAAACATCAGAGTTTCTGCATCATCCAGAGGATTGTCATTTCTCTTTCTCCAATAAGATTCCCATCCATCATCCACAATAACCCCAGCCTCAGCATTGCAGGAAAGGATAGTATTCAGCACTTCTTTGTTATAAATGATATCTCCGTATGAGATAAGGATATCCTCTTTCATCACATCCCGGGCACACATCAATGAGCAAACCATGTTTGTGGTTTCAAAATCCTCATTGAATATGATTGTAATTCCTGTACCGCTAAGTTCCTCTCTCAAGGCATCGACTCTATATCCGCCAACTATAGTGATGTCCTCCGACTTTATACCACACTCCAACATCACGTCAAGTTGCCTTCTAATAATGCTCTTTCCATTAACTTCTACCATGCATTTGGGTCTGTCATCAGTTAATGGCCTAAGTCTCGTCCCCTGTCCGGCTGCTAATATTATAGTTTTCATCAACAAAAGAGCTCCTTTACTGTTTTTATGTCATCACCCTCAAAAGGATCATTTCTTTCCGGATGCCACATCGTACCAAGAATCGGAAGTTCCTTATGCCTTATAGCTTCTACAACTCCATCCTCTGTAGCAGCTATCATATCAAGTGGTCCTTTGCACATGAAATCTTTTTGTACACATCCGTAATTATGGTAGCTGTTCACAATTCTATCCGTGATAACACCGCTAATTAAATGCCTGGTGGCAACATGTCCTTCAATCTTAGTTAACGGATATTTGTAATAATCCAAAATCACCTGCATTCCTCTGCAGAAACCATAAACCGGAATACTATTTGAAATAGCTGTCTCCAAAAGAAGCTTTTCCGTCTCATCCCGTTCAGGTGCATCTCCACCCAACGACACCAGATTATTTCCTCCGGAAAAAACAATCCCTGCAAAGTCCATATTATCAACCATATCCTGTACAATCATAGGCACATTTGGAACAGGTACCGGTAAATAGCCACACTCACTTATAAAGCGGGCTATATTCTGATCTGCGCAATCACGCCGCTCCCCATATGAAGCTACTATTTCAACTCGTTGAGTAAACAAAACCTTTTTCATTTATTTCTTCACCTTTGCAGTCCATGCTCTTGATTTATAAGGCACAACAACGGAGTCCTTATCCTTCAGGATTTCTTCAATATTCCTCAGAATCCTTTCAAATCGTTCAGGTCCAGCCTGTGCCTGTATATCATTAACACTACGCCATGTGTTAATGTACCTTTCTTTTGTCATTACTTCTTCATGCTTAGCTTCCATGAAAACAATATCATCAAAATTATCTCCCAGCTTTTCTTCCATCACCTCTGTAGTAATAGATTTACCCGATGAAACCCTGTTAAGTTCCGGCACTTCGTGCTTAATCATTTCTTCGATTTCCATGTGAAGAGGACTCGATGTAATATTCCTAGGATTCCAAATCGCAGTAAAATACCCTCCCGGCTTTAGAATTCTTTTAAACTCATTTGAAGCTGCCACAGGTTCTGCCCAGTGAAAGGACGACCCCATCAGCACCCAGTTAACGCAAGAATCTTCAAGCCCCGTTTTTTCAGCTGAGCCCTCTCTCCATTCGAACGCCTCAATACTACTAAATGCAGCAATTCCCTCATTCCTCATAGCATCGTTAGGTTCAATTGCATAACCACGCAAGCCAATCTCATACAGATTACTTGTCAATTTGCCTGTCCCGGCTCCCACATCAGCAACCACCAGATCATCGCCCATACTTCTGGCAATATGATCTTTTACATAGCAAAGCAGTTCCTTGGAATAACCCGGCCTATTAACATAATACTTCGCAAGTTCAGTAAAATCTCCCTGTTTCATCTTCTGTCATCTCCTTAAAACTCGTATTGTCTTTTGTCTTGCATCTAATTCAACTATCTGAGAACGTCTTACTTTATTGAACAGCTTCTCTCCTACACCAACCGCTGCAGGTATGCTTAATTCTCCGGCTCTTATTGCCATGTGCGAATTAGCACCCCCATATTGGGTAATAAATCCTGCGATTTTATGAGAAAATATCCAGTCGTATCCGGGATCTGCGCTCTTTATTAGAACTATTTTCCCGGATATGTCTCTGCACGCCGATTCACTGATTGAATCCCCGGTTATCTCTACCACCTCTGCAGTCACTTCACCGGATGTAATATAATTAGGCTCAGTATCTGGGTACTCAAAAGCATAGATGTCTTCCTGCGAAATGATAACCGGCGGTAACGTCAGCATTGATGTAATCGCAGCTTTTCGTTTGCCGCATTCTATGCTTCCTTTTATTACTTCCTCCGGATCTTCTGTTGTAGAATAGAGTCTTAAAATACTTTGAATGCTAATGTAAGACATATCATCAACAGTCAGGCCGTATTCCACACCAATTTTCCTAAGAAGCCTCAACACTTCTGAAATATGCCTTGTAAAAATAAACTTGCTAAGCTCACGCTCTTCGATTACCGATTTGATAAAATCTATAAGTCCAAGTACATCATTGGATAAGCCACACTTCTCTAATGAACTTTTAAAAGCCTTCATCTGATCAAGCGATAGTTTAAACTCCTTCTTCTCACTTTCGGAATTGCTACCTGCTGACCAGTCAAAATAGAGCTCGGGTTTCTCATCATATCTGGGTGAACAGATATCATATGTACCTGGTCGCAAGTGTCCATACTTATCCAAAAAACCTTGTTTAGATAAGTTGTAATGATCCGCATTCATCTGCGAACTTATTGAATTTAAACTGTTCATAAACAGATGATAATCATCGTCAGAAAGTATCCCGCAGCTCACAGATGATTTGAGCATCTGTACCGCTATAAAAGCACCTCTGGCAAGTCCGGCAAATGGCAATGTCCCATAACGCTTACAATCTTCGATAAGCCAGTACACCTTATCAATATCGCTCAGATCGCTGCCCACTATTTCATCATAGCGTTTTTCAAGTATTCTTATCTTTTCCCAGTCCTTGCGCCACAGACCGTTATCAAAATCCGTGATGTTATTAGTAACTTCCCTTAGTGCGTCTACAATGTCTTTTATCTCGCCATCGTTAAAACCATAGTCAGTCAAAACCTTAATGCGATCGTCAAGATCAAATGTGTAACAGGAAAAAACAATATCGAATTCCGCCTTATCATGCGCAAGAGGATTCTCACGAAGTCGCTGCAAATAGTAGTTAACAAGCTTCTCGCTAAGAGTTTCTTCTAATGAAGCCGGAACAAAAGAATTAAAGCTAACCCTCACATCAATGTATGGCAATCCCCCAAAATCAACGAGCAGAGGAAAACTCCTCAAATTACGATAACCATAGTTGTCTCTTTGATAAGCCCAGATGTTATCCGTGATCAGTTCCCTATACAGAGATATCGCAAGAGGTTTTGGTCTAACACCTATCATTTCTGCAGGATTCCAGTCAGTCATAACTGAATATATAGTGCTATCACCGCAAAGGAATGGTTTCTTTTTCTGATTATTGCCTATCTTAGAATAAATATCTTCAAGGACAACTTCTATCCTCGCAGTACTGTTGCTATCTTCTCTTTTGTCCACCAAAACCAATGGCCTTACTTGTAGAATATACAGATGTCCTTCCTTGTCAAAAGCGAATTCAACATCCAGATTAGGTATCTCAAATATTCTTTCTAATTCTGAGAGCGTCCCACATAGTATTGCCATTCTTTCATCAATATTTTTTTCTACTTGTTTGGGAGAATGTTTATAGATATATAAAAGCTTTTCTTTGCTCTCACCTGAAGTAATCGCATCTGTAGCTCCGGATGTGTCGTAACTGATCACATAGTATTCACCTAATGTGTTCGGATCCATTGTAAATGCCACGCCGCACAAGACAACGTTTTCAAGCATTGGCTGAATCAACACCTGGTTGTCCGGATTATCATCTTCATATGATGCAATTACCTGATTTACTGCATTTTTAAGACAATCTGCATCTGTGCCTATGTTTTGAAGAGAAAGATTCTTACCCGCATTAGAAGTCGACGCTGTATCCTCATCTACAGCGCTTGAACGAACTATGACTTTACTATGCCCGAATGTTCTTCCTACATTGTCAATAATGATTGGTGCATTATTCCCCCACTCATTTACGCAAAAAGATACCTGCGGTAACACTATCGCATTTTGTAAAAGTCCTTCTATTGACTTAAGTGTATCTGCTTTGGTTGATAGTTTGATCAATGACTGCATCCCCACTTTTTTGCAAGTTCTTTCATCGCACGGTATTTTTTGTTAACAGCCTCACGAGAGTTCCATCCGCCCACGCAATGATGAACACCAAACGAAGTATCTTGTATATCTAAATCACCGGTAAACCAGTTCCTCGGAGAAAAAGAGTCTCTAGGAAGTATTATATTTCCATCAAGATTCTGTAACTTGCCATTTATCAGAAACCCCTGCTGCCTCATAAAGGAATCCATAAATATAGGTTGTACATCCTTCAGTGTGAGCTGCTTATCAACACCAAAAGCTCTATCCTCATATGCATTCAAAATTCTTTTAACTATGTCAGAACCTTTTTCTGCACCAAAAGCTGCCAGCTCCACATCTCTGATTGGTCCAAATCCTGTCACAAATCTTGCACCAAGTAAAGGATCAATACTCTTTAGTAATTCCAAATCAAGATCAAAATAAAAACCGCCATATGTATGAACCATATCAAGTCGGGCATAGTCTGTCACATATGCCCATTTTCTGGCTTTGTATGCCTCATACATGTATTTATTCTTTGTTACATCATAGTTATGAGTATTCCACTCCTTTATTTCGTAATCAGGGCAGTACCTCTTCCAACTCTCAATACATTTCTTGGAAAGCTCGTCCTTTTCTTCACCGCTGAACCAAAAACAATGAATGATTTTAGGAATTCGCTGAAGCCCCAGATCATTCAGACTGCGGCAGTCGTCATCTATCCTGTTCATTATCATCAGTGGAAGGCAAAAGCATGGAACATCATTTAGTTCTGGTATAACTTCCAACTGATCATACATTTCAAGTGCATACGCATCTGATGCCACCAGAATAACCACATCGCTCAGATCATCATTGAGAAGATAATTAAATGAGTGAATCTCTTTTTGATAACCACAAATATCGTATGTGGTCCCGTCCTTATTCAAGTCGTTATCTACAACATAATCAACATTCTCAGCAAGTTTAATCTCCGGATAATTCTCACTCATAACTTGCATAAAAGTTGTTGCTCCAAAAGCAATAATACGTTTTTGATTTGTGGAACTAATAAAATTCTGAAACTGTGAGTTTTCACATTTCATTTCATACCTCAAACTTCATTATCTACTAAAGACCTCTAATCCCGTTTGCGTCACAAAATCAGCATATTCTTCGCATTTCACATTAAACACCTTAAGAAGCTCATCTCTTAATGTGCGAAATCGTATATAATTTCTAGCATTCTCATATCCAATCACTTCCAGTTGTCGTGAAATTTCTTCATCGTACACCTCAGAGGCAACAACAATCATATTAGCTTTGCTCTGCTCGAATTCACAAACCTCTACCCCACAGATAGTATCATGAGCTTTCGCGTCAAAAATGTGATTAACATTAATTCCACATCCCACCAATAGATCTGTTAGAATCTGTCCCCACATTCCAGCTCCCCAAATCTGAACTGTCTGTTCCTCATGAAACACTTCGTTTAATACCTGTTTACACTTATGATGGTATTCTTTATTAAGACACATTTCTTTAAAGAAATAGTTTCTTACTTTGTCTTCTGTATCCTTTTTCATTTCATCAATATACGAATCTTCCGTTAGTTCCATATATTTTCTAGAAATGTTATATTCGTCAATTTTGCATTGTAAAGAAGCGCTTCTTCCGCCAAGTTTATATACACTGACAAGCTCATCTACCCACTTAATTTTGATGCCTTTATATGTTGCTCTGCATATCCAATCGAAATCAGCGGATATTTTGTAGTTCTCATCAAATCCCCCTAAACTATCATAAAGGCTTCGAGGGACAAATGTGGCTTGATGGGGATAAAAGATCTCAAAATATGGAGATTTAATGCTCTTATCAGAATAACAAACAGATAATTTGTCTCCATACTGTACTCTTCCTATAACAATCGAATTATCACCTATAATCCACTTAGAAATGTCTTCTAATGAATGATTGGTTGAAAAATAGTCATCACCATTTAGAAATAGCACGACGTCGCCAGTCGTGTGTTTAATTGCCTTGTTCATGGCATCATAAATACCCTCATCTGGCTCAGATAAATAATAATCTATCTCGTATTGGTACTGTTCTATTATTCTTTTTGTTCCATCTGATGAAGCGCCATCAATAATTACATATTCACACGTAACATTATGTTGACTCAATACCGAAAGAATTGTTCTCTCTATTGTATCTGCACAATTAAAAGTAACAGTAATGATACTGAACTTAATTGGTCTGTTCATAAAGAGCCTCCTGCTCATAATCTCATGTAACGGATTAATGGCCTCATTCATGCAGATGTGGTAGATAGCAAGGGTTGTTGCATACTATGAAATAGTCAACATTCAATTGTTTTCCATACTCTTCAAGTTGGTACATCACAGCTTCTACGCTTTCAGGTCTTCCCATTGATACAATAATGCAATCCACACTATCTATCACTTCTCTTACAGGTTTATAAACTCTATATCCAAGAAATGTTCCTTCCTTATATGTGTCAATATAGCCTTCCACCTTGAGGTTAAGAATATTACACCATTCAACCCCAATAGATCCCAACTGTCCTGTTCCCCAAATCATAGCATTATGGTATTTCTCACATACTCTATCCAAATGATATAGGTACCAGCAGTGTTCCTGAGTGAACTTAGAGTATTCCCCTACCAATTTATCCTGATAAAAACTATTCAATTGTTTCAATACACGTTTTGTAATACTGTAACTTTTATGTGTTCCCAATCCGTCAACAATCTCATGGTAATAAGATTTAAGAGCGTCTCCCACGACACTATATGTATGATATGATTTGTATGTATCTATCTCGTTGCTTATAATATCTTTTAGTTTTCCATTATTTCGCAATTCTATGAACTCGGCAAACTTTTCATATATTGCTTCTGCACTATAATCCGATGTTAAAAAACCATTTTCACCATCTTGTACCAACTCCTTAATTCCAGCTATAGGTGTTACAATAATTGGTACTCCATTAGCCATAGCCTCCACCACAGCTCCAGGGTATGATTCCATCAGACTTGCATGTATTAGCAAATCCGCATTCACAAGATATTCACCAACCTGATCTGAATATCCCACAAAAGTAACATACGATTCAATTTGATTTTTCCTTACATAATTAAGGCATTTTTCAAAGTATTCATTGTTGCATTCCCCTAGAAAGCTTATATGAATATCGATGCCA
The DNA here is from genome assembly GCF_900110805.1 of Butyrivibrio sp. TB. Lineage (NCBI taxonomy): Bacteria > Bacillati > Bacillota > Clostridia > Lachnospirales > Lachnospiraceae > Butyrivibrio > Butyrivibrio sp. TB. The sequence goes on from NZ_FOER01000014.1 coordinate 98,501, forward strand.
TTTTGCGCGCAAATATTGATGAACTTCAGAATCTCCAACTGGTTTTTCAGCCATGCGAAGTGCGCAACGCATACCACTTCATAACTTTTTTTCTCACCATATGGTATTATCCGATCCAATTTTGCAGAAGTGCATTCATATGCTACTCTTATACATTCAGACCTTATTCCCAAACCTTCTGACCATATCTTAGAAAACCATAAAGAATCACAACAGTGATAACAAGGGAAAACCTTTTCCCATTTAATATTAAAACTCCTCTTGTTCACCGGATATATAGACATAAGACACGGAATCCTGTTCCGTTCCGCACTTATTTCGACCGCAGGATTCAGTTGCATATAATGAATGATATCTGGTTTATAATTTGTAATGATCTCATCTATTCGATCTGCATCTTTAATAGCTGTAATAATATCCAATTCTTCAATACATGTCGCAGAATTATATATTTCTGTGCCCCATTCTAAACACAGCGATGAACATAAGTTTTCATATTGCTTGTCATGACCTCCACTACGGTCTTCCTGAATTATAACCTTTACAGAATTCCCCATTATACTTGAAATTCTTGCATGTGCTAGTAACTGACGTGCAGCTCCACCTACCACATATGGATGCGCCAGAAAATATAATATTCTCATATGTTTATACCATATACATCAGACCTTTTATTACGTGTTAACTTATAGGGAATCTAAAACAATGTGTCTACTGTAATAAGCTTATCCCTTGTTCTAGAATCGACAAGTCTTGAAATTCTCTCAATATCATATCCCGGAACAACTAATACCCCATCTATTTCATCAATCATTGAAGATACTTCATTCGGACATATTATTTTTATATTTTCATACAACTGCGCATCAGGACTTGATTCTATTATTGCATCAATTTGACACTTACCGACTGCTGCCACAACCCTTTTTCCAACATCCCCCAATCCCCAGATGCAAATACGTTTTAAGCCACGATCTCTTAACAGATCAGACAGGTTTTTCCCCTGTTCCGTAGCATCATGCCACATAATCATTACATTTTTATAATATCTTTCGCGAACAACAGGATCTGTCCATGGATAGTAATTTGCAAAGACTCGCTCATAATCATCAACAACCTTTACTTCATCAGGAAGAAGAATGTTTGCTTTTCCTTTGCTCAACAAATTTAAAGATGGATTCTCACTACCAGAATGTCTTCCAGTACCATCAAATCCAATATTATCTATAAACGAATAATATGGCGCCAAACATAGCCCTTTGTGCTTCATGACAGATAATGCCCAAAAAGCAGCCCATGTATCATAGACTCCATTTATGTCTCCATATAGTGTGGGTTCTATATCTTGCCCCCACAATTTATACCATTTTTTCAAATCACTATTTTTTTTGATTTTTCCCAGCAACCTATAGTCTCGTTCAAAGATCTTCCATTTATTTTTCCAAGTTGCCCATCCACACGAATTAATCCTCCCAATAAAATATGCATCATAACCATTTGGGGGGACATCGACCGGTTCTGAAGAGGCCCCTATGCAAAACACATTAGATTCCGCTTTGTATTTTTCTAGCGCAGTTATCATATATTCCATAAATAGCCTATGCGGAACGCAGTCATCTTCTAACACAATTAAAGAATCATATTTTTTAAAAACTTCGTTGACTCCATATATGACAGAATCTGCTAATCCCCAGTTCTCTTCATGAGATTCAACGGCACAATCACACCAAGTAATGTTTCTAATAATCCTCTCAACTTCATTCCAATCATTTAGATTCGTCGATTCTTTCTTCCCGTCATGAAAGACATACAAGAACGAAGGCTTAACGCTATTATTCTTTAATCCATTCAAAACTGCCTCCGTATGCCTGGGTCTATTGTATGTAAAAAGAATCGTTGCGACTTTTGTCTCACACATAGCGATAACTCTCCTATTATGTAAAGCACATAATCCAAGTACTTACAATACTTCTCTTGACCTTCATACCAACAATATGCAAAAATATCAGCTTTATGCCTTCCAAAGTCTTTTCTGCATATTCTGGACAATTATTCGAGAATAATTTGGTAATTACATACAGACCTAATCATAACAATGCTCCAAATTCCTCTCTCATTCGATCTAGGTTTCTATCGTTTCCACCTTCGTAAATGTTATAATCCGCCAAACACTCCTTTTGTGAATCCCAATAAAATAGACACTCATTATCAATAGTCCCTGTCCAGTATATCTTTATATCTGCTAATCTGGCCATATAATTCAACCATATATCATCTGTTGTTTCGCATAACCGCATCATTTTAGTTATATCAAATGTGATGTCCGGCAACAGCCAGCTTGGAAACAATGTTCCACCACCTGTTGTAAAAAAAATATCTTTCCCATCAACATTTTTGTCTTTATAAAGCCCAATACTCTTCCATCGCCCATAACTCATAGTATCATTATTTAAAGTTCTGATTACATTTGCCCTACTACAAATTATACCCTCTGGATATTGCGAATAAGTACGCAACAGATTCTCTATCATGTTCTCAGAATAAACAATGTCATCATCAACAGTAATACAAAAATCGTTTCGGTAGTTTTTCATAGTGTAATAATACTTTTTGTGAGATTTTAAATTTTCACAGTACTCAATTTCAACTCCTTTTTTTGTGTATTTTAATACGCTTTTTGGAAGAGTTTTGCCATCAAATTCTTCTTTAGCCAAATATATAATTATTCTATCCGGCAAATGAGATTGTCGCATAAGGCTTTCCAATGTAACCCATAATACATTTATCCTACTCGGAATACTTGTTAAGCTGACAATAATCTTAGGATGCGTGCCATCCTGTTTTTTTAGCCGTTTAAAGATATAAAATGGTTGTGTAATATAATAGAATATGCAAACAAATCTGCCGATAGCTCTCTTATAATTGTCCCAATCAATAATATGTGTTTCTGAAATCAATGTTTCAATTTCCTTATTTATGTATAAGAGTCTATTAATCATTTGTTATTTATGTCTGTATCCTTTCGTAAAAGAAAAAATCACACCATGAAGTGGTATCCGGATCTGATTGCTCTGTTCTTTTGAAGTCATTTTCAATAATTTTTAATTTCCTATAATTCGGAAAATGCCTGGATACATAATTACTATGCTCTCTGTACTTTACATGAGACGCCATCGAAGATTCTAACTCTCCATCAAATGAATATATAGCTACATACCTTTCGCTACTATTAAACAAATTAAACATGTAGTTATCAAACATTTCATCTTCAATTAAATGATATAAAACATCCATTGAAAGCGATAATTCACCCATCTCAGGACTATGCACCTTCTCCCCATCATACTTGATAAATTGTCTATTGGGAATCTTGATTTTTGATGAGCAAATCTCTATCGCCGTCTTAGACACATCATAGCCTACATATTTTTCAACAGTAAACATTTTGCAATTATTCCCATCACCGCATCCCCACTCAACTATCGATGAAACATTATGATTGTAACAAAAATCATTTATAATTCTTGCCTTAAATTGAGCCAGCCTTCCATAACTGCCACTTCCACTATTGTCACCACTTGAGTAACGTTTTTCCCAATACTCTCGGCTATCGAACATATTTACCTCCAATCCTCCCTATAATCTCTTTCTGGTGGTATACCGTATATCACCAATTCCGAAGACCTTGATATGTCCCTAGCACTTGACTCATATTTTCGTATCTTAATAACGTAATCGTTAGCTATTTCAGAGATTTGCTTTGGGAGAATAATCAAGTCTGACGCTCTATGGTATGCGCTAATTGCTATTACTGGTCTATCCCTTCGAATAATCACAGTTAATGCCTTAAGTAAATCCTCTTCAGCGCCTTCGATATCCGCATTAATCAAAGTGATTTTTTCATTTCCAGCAAGATATCTATCGAAATCCGTATTATCATTAATCATTTCATTTATTGGCACCACTTTTTTAGCACATTGCTCCGGCAAAAGACGCAAATTGCTTTTAAGCTCTCTAAATACATCAGCATTTCCTTCATACGCCAGGATTTTTTTTGCAGACAATCCATTTTGGAAAAACCAAAAAATGCTATCCCCAATATTTGCTCCGCAATTAAGCCACACTTCATCGTCCTTATGCGAGTATATATATTCAATTCTTTCATTATCATAGCCAAAAAAATACTTTAATCGTCCATCTATGCTTATGTTATGATACACCCCATACTCAGTATATCTTCTGATATACTCAATCATAGTCTCTCGTGATATTTCATCAACTAGCCTTTCAAAAGTGTTAAGCAACAGTTCCTCATGTGCCTTGTAATACTCATCTCTACCGCATTCTGTCCAATCATTGTTATAAGTATTTATATTTAAACGCTCTGTATCCTTTATGACATAGAAGTTTTTGATTCCTGAATTACTGATAGTTTCAAAAATATCTTTAGCCCTAAATCCATCAAACCTGTGAATATTAATTAGCAAAAACGTATTATCAGGATCTTCTATCTTGTTTATTTCATCAATATTACTTACATTGATTCCATAAATCTTTTTTCCAATTTTATCTGAATCACGATCAAATATTGAATCAATAGCAATTCCCAACCACTTAAGATAGTTTAATAAAGCAATAGTATCATTACGACATCCATAAATATACACATCCCAACCGTGCATTAGTATAGCTGGAGCTATAATACTTCCTAGTTCCATTTCTTCTACATATTTTTTCTCTCTTCGCTTACTTCGAATTACTTCAATTATCTTTTCCTTATCCATCTATGCCTCTTTATCGTCTATTTTATTAGAAGGAATTGAATATATTTTTTCTAAATAGTCTTTTGCTTCTTTATACTTTGGCGCTGTAAAAATTGAATAATCTATCGGTCCAACAAGTTCTTTGAATTTTTTTAAATAATCTGCATACTCATTATCGGCTATCCTATTATTTTTTTCATTTCCATCTACATATAGTTCTTCTAGCCCATCAGCATATCTTAAGTATTTAAAATGACCAGTTATTATCCCTTTCGCTAACATTGCAAATTTAAAGTCATCTGCTTCTTTTATCTTTCTCAAGCCTTCTTTTGAATAAAATGGCATCGATTGGATTTTTACATACGTTTTCTCTGAAACCAGCCATTTCTTCTCAATTATGCTAGTTACAATTTCTATAAATTGAACTAATGAAAATAAGCCGCCAACTCTCCTTTTTCCAAAATCCCTATTTTTTATACACATAACGGTATGTAATGAGTTTTCACTCCATCTACCATATACAAACTTCTTATGCTCTTTATTACAATCCTCATCAAACAAAAATACATTCTCTAATTCTTGACCATGATCACTCATTATTATCAAAGTATTATTATCATTAAACCAATCAACATAGAAATCTAGCTGCCTGTTTATGTAATCTATACATTCATAATATCTGGTTTCAAACTCATCAAAAGAAGCCTCCCAGATATTATATAAATCTCTCGTCATATACCCACACCAATGATGCTCATGTGCTTCAAAGCTATGTGACAAATAAAATGTATTCTTATTATTCTGCAAAATATCGATAATAACCTTCCAAATATTCAATGGCAAAATACAATTATCTTTTTCCAACGAATAGGAGCTGATTCCGTCAAAATAGACATTGTTTTTCCCCCACCCAATATATTTAAAGTCATACTGATTTTTAACGAGTTCTTTATACACCACACTGTTATCGCGTGTAATGACATCTATCAAGTATGCCTTGTCATCTAATACATCCTGCCCAGCAAACATCATTTTAAAAGTTGTAGATGTCTGAAGATTTTGGGTATAACACTTTTCAAAGCACACATTGTCATCAGCGAATTTTTTTAAATATGGCATCCTATCCATATCACAATATCTCAACTGATCCAACCAGAGCATAATGATATGATTCTGTGTTTTTTTCGAAAGTTCTAATTTAATTCGTGATAACAAGTCTTCTATTTGTGCCAAGCAGCCATTTAGTTTGTCACCAAATTCCATTTCATACTTCTTAAGAAATTCAATAGCGTATGAAAAATCTCGTATACTCAAATAGCAGCTAATCAACCGTCTAAGGCATAATTCCCTTTTTTTATCATCGCTTTCAATATTATACCCATTCAATATTTTAGTGATTTTGAGATAGAATAATCTCGGATCCGCCTTCTCCCAAAACCCAGCGTCACAATAGATTTCTTCTTCAGCCAAATAATCATATATATCAAAAATCTTGTTTCTATACCCTAGTGATATAAGTTCTTCTGTCATCTCCTTTCGATATTTAAATGATGCAATCACAATATAATCGAAATCAACATTTCTAATCTCCTCTATAGAATAAGTCTTAATACCATTCTTACACCTTTTACAATTGTCAATATCGACTACTCCCACAATTATTCCTAACGAATCTCCAAGAATATCAATTATTTTATCCGTCCCGCACCCTGCCCCACGAAAAAGTATTTTCTTGCCTGCCAGGAACTTGTTATAAATATTTTGAATTGCTTTTTTTACAATTGCTTCCCTTTGGACATAGTTATAAAGCTCCGTATCTTCAAAATTCAAAGCATATTTTTCCTTTATTACAACAATTTCATCATCATACTCGCTAATTAAACTATTCTTCATAAAAACCCTTTTCTATAGCATTCCGCATAAGCAACGTTGTTCATCTGTCCACGCTTGCCATTTAAATCATAAACAGCATTAATATAATCAAACTCCTTTATCTGGCTTTCATATATACCAAGAACATCTACCTTTTTTTCAATAGTATTAGATATATCTATCATATGCGTTGGATTATCAATTGGCGTCCACACCTCATACTGATATATATCAGCTCGTATATGATGAAAAATATGGTGAATCAATAGTTGATAAAATGAAGCTTTATGATCGGGATGATCCTCTTTCCTATTAGGCACAAACACCATATTATATTTTGAGAATCCAAATCCCTGATAACAATCAAACACCTTTTTTAATTCTCTATCTCTAATTCCTTTCGAGGAGTAATCCATCACGTTACACAAATTCATTACTTGCTCGAATTCTCTTTTTCTTATTCTCCTCGTCCTTGATTCACTCCATATCCGATGTCCTTTTGCCCCATCAGTCAAGAGTAATACATCACATTGTCTTCCGTATTGTACTAATATACTTCCACAACCAATTATTTCATCATCAGGATGTGGCGCAATAATCAGAATTCTATCATCAGAATTTATTTCAAGTGTCTTCATGAAAACTAGATCCTCTAATAATCAAATATTATATCTTCTAACGATACTATTTCAGCATCGGTAAAGCTTGATAATTTTTCAAAAATCTGATCATATTCTAGGTAAGGTGTAACTATTATTGCATCTGTAACAGGCATGGTATTATCACATTTTACAATTGTATAGTCAGACCTTGTTGATGATTGATCAATAATATAATCGATCCTTATTTTGTCATGTTCAAGTTCTTCACACAGAAGCATCCCCATCTCTCCATTACCATAAATAGCAACATGCGTAATCCTATGCTTTTTCAAATAATCTCCTATACTTTTCTCTTGATTCCTTTTTTTCATCCAGATTTTCAGCAAATAGAAATAACTATCACTCTTTTTGTTCATACTCATATTATGAACATAACGTTTCCATAGCATTCTAAGAACAATCAATTCAACAACACATAATAAAGCCAACGTAATAATTGCAAAAATCATCATCTCACCTACAACAACCGTTAAACTTCAGTTACAACATCTATAAAATCTGTCAGTGGGAAAATGGATGATTCCAATGTTATTTCGTTACTTTTGATCAAATCTTTCCCATCAGCCAAGAACAACATATTTTTTTTCTCTAATCCATCTTCTAATAAATGATATTGGCAAGAAGCATTCCCTTCATTAGTCCTTTCTACAACCCACATCTTTTCCCCAGCAATATCCACAAAAACGCCGCCTATCTCATCCTCTCCAATTTCTATTTCTTTGCATATATCATTATTTTTATAATCTATACTCACTAAAGCGCCAGCTTTGTATGGAGAAAGAAAAACTTTGCTTCCAACAACACATGCATCTCTAAAAAGAGCATCCAAGTTATTATTATTAACCGTCACAGCATCTAATTCAAAACTAGTACTAGTCCTACTCAACACGTCATATTTTACTGCCATTTTTTCATTGCCAAAAAGCCATAAGCTACCCTCCAAAAAGATTAACGTACTTACTTTCATCCTCAAATCATCGCAATCGAAATATTGAATAAGTTCTTTATCCATGTCGTATGCGTATAAATCGTTTTTATCACCATCATATCCGTAAATAGTATTATTAACTCTGCATCCATTGGATACAACATTAACATCTTTCATACAATCTACTTCTTCAATAACCAACCTTTCCAAATCTAGTTTTTTTACTTTCCCTTTCGTCCACCCCCACATGACAATGCATCGTCCATATTTGAACGCCCCGCTAAACATTGCAGCCGCTCCAATTTCTACGAAAACTAACGCCCTAGTTATATAATTGAATAAACATACTTTGTCTGACCCAAACGGAATGAGGACCAAATACTCACCGTCTTTAACGCAAGTAGAGTACCTAGTCCCACTACCGTTTTCTCTATACAAAAGTTCTGTTGTACCCGTATCGATACTGTAGCAAAAGAGAGCATTATAACAAGTTTCCCAAAAGTAATACTTATTCCCAATCTCAACAACAGAATATGTATTCAAAAAGATTCCATTTCTCATAATTAAAATCACCTTTATAACAACTGTTTTTTTATAATCTCAAATGCTTCTACTGGAGTTATTCTTGAATCGTTTTCTATTACTATATCCGGATTCTGTGGTTCCTCATACTCCAAGTCTATTCCATACACATTTTTAATCTCTCCTCTTAATGCCTTTCTATATAATCCCTTGCTGTCTCTTCTAATCAATTCATCCATTGGCACTTTAAGATAAATCTCATAATAATTCTCAATATTCTCTCTATTCCATTGCCGGTATGCATTCTTCATTCCAATAACAGCAATAATCACGTCTATCCCTTGATCTGTTAGCATCTTGCAAAGCCGCATATTTATATACGATATTTTTTCTCTTCCGCTTTCAGAATAATCCCTGTTTTGATAAACTTCACGTATTTGATCGCCATCTATAAGAACAATATTATCTTGCCTTGTTCGTAAATAATCGTACAATAGTCGACTAATGGTTGTCTTTCCTGCTCCAGAAAGTCCTGTAATCCAATATAATTTTCCTTTGGCCATAAAACAATTCTCCTACTGCAATAGTCAGAACTATTAAAATATTTTGTTTTTACATTGTTCTCTTATTCTTACTGTATAGTTCACCCAATAAAAAGACTCTTCATCATAGGATGCCCTTTTCTATGATCTTCGCCGGTATTCTGTACAACTATTCTCGGAACACAATACTTTGCTTGTGTTCCCAATTTATATCTTTGTCCTACAGCAATTATATTCTTGTATCCCGCCTCCAATGCCAACTCAATCGTAGTTTCATCATAGTCATCAACGCCTCCAAATGGATATGAAAAACAAAAGATTTGATGTCCTATTATCTTCTCCAAAATTCTTTTTGACTCAAATATTTCCCATCTTTGCTCTGCTTCTGTTTGTGATGTTAATCTTGTATGAGTAACAGTATGACCTCCAATAGTGACCCAATTCGATCTATCCAATTGTCTGAGTTCGTCAGCGTCAACTGTCCTGTTCTGCGCTCGAGACTCTCCCTCTACTCTCAGCTCCTCTTTTAAGGCCGAAATAAATTTCCTCCTTTGTTTATAATCTAATGTTAGTATTTTTTCCCTAACTAAATAACAAGCCCTCTTCTTGTTCTCAAACCCATTAAGAGTTAGGACATAATCTTCTAAATGTATTTCCTTATTATCTTCTGTATTGCTGATTAACCCCTCTATTTCATCCCACCAAAACTCGCATTCAGTACCAATGTTTCCGGTCGCAACAAATATTGTGACCGGCACCTGGTATTTCTCTATTATTGGCAATGCATATATATAATTATCGATATAACCATCATCAAATGTTATTGCAATTTGGTTATCATGCCCTCCAAACTCTAATTCATCCAGTGGGACTATATCGTAATGTTTTTTTAAATAAACTATTTGTCGCTCGAACTCTTCAGGCGATACCGCCAATCTCCATATGTCATTTTGAAGATTAAATACCCTGTGGTACAGCAGTACTCTGTTATTTCTATTCAACCCTGCTACTTTTTCATAATCGATACAATTGTCCATTTCATTAATAAGTTCATCATCAATCTCCAAATAGTCATCCCATCGCAGTGCTACCAACTTGTTAATAAGTTCCTGCCTGACCTTGTTGTTCACACATATCAATACCCCAGCTCCATCCCCCTTAATTAGTGTTTCATCAATGCTCATCACCTTTTTGTTTAATACCATCGAGTCTTCTGTTTCCAAACAAGAAATCAAAAATCCATCAATGCAAATGTCATTCAAGTATAAAAATGCGCATACGATTTTGCCATATAGTCCTGCCCCATAGCAGTATATGTTTTTATGTGACCTACAATATTCGATTATCCTTCTCAGTTCGAGACCATACATCATTTCACCGCCACTATTCCTATGACAATTGAATAATCTGGATCGCATTTATCAAGTAACTTGGAATCTATGTCTTCTACAGCTAGACCTTGAATAAAAGCCGTCGCTGCCATACAATTCCCATATAAACGTGTTTCAACTTTATCTCCAAACACTTCCTTGAAAAGTCTAGTAATAGATAATTCTGTAAATCTCCAATAATCCCCCCATCTATCCATATCATATCTTGATATTTGAGAAATATTTCCCGCAACTGTTGCTAATAGAATCCCATCTTTCTTTAGTAAGTCATAACATCCCTGAATTGCTGCCCTTATGTCGTAGATAAAATTTAACGTTTGCGTACAAATAAAAACATCATAAGCTTCACGTTTTATACTTCCTGTTTTTGTGAGATCCATCCCTTTGGAAAAATCCAGGATTTCGTGCTCAGCCTGTCCAAAATACAAATTACTATAACTGTCGTCTCCCACTTCTAGTGTTAATTCTGGATTCTGGTTTTGACACTCCGCCTTAAGAAAGCTCTCTATATAATATCTATCAATCGGCTGTCCTCTATCTAAACCAAACATGTCACTTACAGGCTTTACACTAGTCAAGAAATCATCCGTGGATATCTTATTGATCCTCCTCACCAAAAATTTCAGGTCATCTTCTGACACGCAATAATATTCTATTTGTAACTCTTCTAAGTTTTCAGCAATCTCTGCTTTATATAGTTCTCCAACTGCAACTAATACAATCTCATTCTCTCTTTGCTTATAATTCTTGATTTCTACAACTGGTTTGTAACAAAACAAATTATTTTCTAAGTGCCCATTTGATACCACATAGCATCTAGATTGAACTCCTAGCAACGCCATTAGCTCAGATAGCTTAGTAGCAATATATCCTGTCCCATATATGACAATTGAGTTATTAGCAATGATTTGCAATATAGAATAATCTTCACGCATACTACATCCCATTCATAAATCCATATTTATTTTCTTTTGCAGTAGTTGTCGGTCTTCCCAAATCAGCTCTCGAACCAATACCACAATCAACTTGCAGAAATGGCAGTGAACTGTCCTTTATCTCCAATAGCATTCTATCCAAATCATTAAGATTGTCTGTGGCAAGTACCTTTTTATAACCACTTGCTCTTGCCACATCAACAAAACTTACTGTGTCTGCAACAGTTGGCATCCCGCCGACGGTCTCATGCGATGCATTGTTCAATAGTACATGCACCATGTTATCAGGATGCATATGCCCAACTACTGGTATAGCTCCCATATGCATAAGCAACGCTCCATCGCCATCCAGACACCACACCCTTCTTTCTGGCTTTTGTATTGCTATTCCTAGTGCAATAGATGAAGCATGTCCCATGGATCCAACAGTAAGGAAATCATGTTTATGTGTCATTCCTTTTCTTTCTCTTATCTCAAATAATTCTCGACTAATTTTGCCCGTAGTTGATACGATAAGATCATCTCCAGCAACATCAACAATATTTTCTATTACTTCCTCTCGGTTCAATGTATATTCATTTGAATACTTAACTTTGTTTTCATTAGTTAATGCGCCTTTTGTAATAACAAATGCAACATCCTTACCTGCATTTAATTGCATCTTAAACTTTTCAATTTGCTCAATTAAAGCTTCTTTTGTAGTCTCCTGCGTCACAACACAATACTCAACCCCCATAACTTCTAGGAGTTTTAAAGTAATTTCTCCTTGATATATGTGTTGTGGCTCGTCGTGTACGCCTGGCTGACCACGCCATCCAATAACAAAAATCATAGGTATGGCATACACTTTATCGTTGAGAAGTGAAGCTATGGGGTTTATTGCATTTCCTTCTCCACTATTTTGCATATAAACAACAGGAATCTTACCCGTTGCCAGATGATAACCCGCCGCTATACCAACAGCATTTCCCTCGTTGGCTGCTATTATATGATGGTCATTGTATACGCCATATTTTGAATAAAGTGCATCAACAAAAGTCCTCAACTGTGAATCTGGTACACCACAGAAAAAATCTGAATCTAGTTGTTCCAAGAGCACATTTGCATCCATCTATCTTTCCTCTTGTATTTTCCTGTATAACTCATTCAAGTCTTCCTTTGTTATCTCAACGGGGATATTGTTTAGCCTTTCAATATTTACCCCCTCGACCAACAGGTCTATAGTTTCATCATCAAACTTTGGACACTCTAGATTTAGACCTTTTAACAAAGAGTTAAACTTACAGCACAGAATTGATTTATCATTGCATCCAAAAGCTTGCGCTATTGACCTCAATATATTTTCCAAATGCTCCGGTCCTCTATTGTCTATACACTTAGAAGTATTCTCGGCAACAAACGGAAGAACTACACTCAGGCACAACGCAACCGCGTGTCCATGCGCTATTCCCAACTTAGTTGTCATTCCATAGCTCATAGCATGCGCCGCAGTCGTACGAGCTATATCTATTGCTTTCCCAGAAATATTGGCCGCTATAAGCATTTCGCGATTACCTTCGCTCGTATTATGAAGGTATGCATCCTTGGATCCTATTATCTTTTCTATTGCGCATAATGAAAGCTTTACACTTTCATCTGTTGAGTTAACCGACCATGCTGATTCAATTGCATGACACAATGCATCAAGCATAGTGGATTTACGTTGATATTCAGGCAAAGTATCTAATACTTCCGGCCACAGTATTACCACATCAGGTTTGCTTTGTTCATCCGAAACTGAAGTCTTTATCCCATCTCTATAAACAACCGAAAAATGAGTCGCCTCCGCTCCTGAACCCGCTGTAGTTGGAACGGCAATAAGCAAAGCTTTAGTTGATATCTTAAGGCACTTAGCTACGTCTATTGCGCTCCCACCGCCAACAGCGACTATTGCATCGTAGTGGTCTTTTCTGTACACATTTATCGCCTTTGACACTGATTCACATGTTGGATTGGGTGAAAAATCTGCAAACCTGGCAACCTTTGTAAAATTAGCGTTGGTGAAGAAATCTCGAACCGGTAAACGATCAAAAGAATTACCACATACTAAAAACACTCTATGAATCTCATTCGAATCAAAGAAGTTCATTAGAGATTTGGTATTACTATCTATCTCGATCACATTCTGAGTTTTTACTTTGTCATAACTCATCCGGTATTAGCCTTATTATCTCTTTAAATGGCATACACAGGTCATCGCACTCTTTCGACCTATGATTTTTCAATATGGTCTCAGCAACTTTTTGCATCGCAGGCACTTCAGCTCTGGTAAAGTGATTTGCATAAATTATGATGTTAAAACCTACTGCCTCTAACTGTTCGTCAGTAACTTCATTGAAAGAAGTGGGAACTACCACTAATGGTGTTGCAGTATCTTCTTTACGAAAAGCTTCAGCAAATTCAAAGATTTCTTTGGGATCTTTCTTTCTGCTATGAATCATAATTGCATCTGCCCCAGCATCTCTAAAAGCAAATGCTCTGTTAAGTGCGTCCTCCATACCTTTTTCAAGAATCAGGCTCTCTATTCTTGCACATATCATAAAGTCATCTGTCTTCTGAGCCTTTTTCCCTGTTGCAATCTTCATGCAAAATTCTTCAATAGAACACTGTGTTTGCTCTACCTCATTACCAAAAAGCGAATTTTTCTTAAGTCCCTTTTTATCCTCAATTATCACCATTGAAACGCCCATTCGTTCCAATGTTCGTACTGTATAAGAGAAATGTTCCGGTAAACCACCTGTATCACCGTCAAAAATTATAGGTTTAGTCGTAACCTCACAAATCTCATTTATAGTTTGTAAACGAGATGTCAGATCAACAACCTCTATATCCGGCTTACCTTTTGAAGTTGAATCGCATAAAGAACTGACCCACATGGCGTCAAATTGTCTTATTCCACCATTTTCTTCAACTTTAGTATTTTCAACTAATAATCCTGTTAATCCGTTATGTGCTTCCATTGCAATAACTGAGTTTTTTGATTCAAGCGCTCTGCATAGACGTGCTCTTCTCATATCAGATGTACCGAGCATCTGCCTGGCTCTTTTCTCATATTCTCGATATTGCGGTTTGTCTGAATATGGGTATTCTACAAGTTCTCCACCATAAGTCTGTATTAAGTCAATAACTTCAGTTCTAATATTTTGCTGTATTCCTTGTACCCAATCATCGCCATGTACTACTATTTCAGGTTTGTACTTGACCAAATTTTCCTTATAGCTTAGTTTGTCTTGGCATACTACTCTGTCTACTCCCTGTATATTTTCGAACATTTCTTTGCGTTCCGAATAAGGAAGTAGCGGAAATCGTTTATACTTAGAAATAGCTTCATCAGAAAGAACTCCAATTGTTACTTTTCCAAGTCTTTTTGCTCTCTTTATGATTGACAAGTGCCCGCTATGTACTATATCTGTCGAAAAACACATATATACATTTCTACACGGAAGACTCAACAAAGTATCTTTTATAGCTGCAAGATCTTCAGCATTATCTACTTCTTTACATATGAATCTCTTTATATCTATAGGTTTAATATTTATTTGATCACTACATTCATTGAATGCATCTTCAGCATAGCAACTGGTATTTCCAGCTTCACAAAATTTCTCTATTTCTTTTATCCAAGTTTTTATATCTTTTTTTGCAAGTTTATATAATGGTTGGAGTGCAATAGCTCTATCAAAATCATTAATGCTTATCTTACGAACTCTTCCATCCAATAAAACTGCCTTAAAATCTTTTTCTGGCAAGTCTGATGTCGAACTCACTACCACACAACTATCCTTACTAAATGCCACCTTGTCTAATACAACATTCTCGAAAACAAGATCTCCATGCATCAAAACAATATCATCATCCAACTCTTCTCTTGCCAGATACATTGAATAAATATAGTTGGTTTCAGAATACTTTTCATTGAAAATATATTTAATATCTATTGATAAATTAAGATTATTACAGTAGCTAACTAACTCATCTGATTTGTAACCAGTAGTTATAATTACTTCTTCAATTCCAATCTCAGATAATTGGTGTAGTTGCCTTGATAATATAGTTTCTTTATCATTTAATTGCACTAAACACTTGGGAAGATTATTTGTAATCTCCCCCATCCTTCTTCCCATTCCAGAATTAAGTATTAGTGCTTTCATCGCTACCCTTTCGTATTGAAAAACAAAACTCCCGACATAAGTTCCATACCTTACATCGGGAGTTCTCATTCTTATCAATACCAATTATTTACTTTTAATCAAAATAGAATCCAATTCTATTCCCAACTCTTCATATACCAATCCAATACTTCTTCACCCACGCTGTCACACCATCTTCCGCCCATAATTCATAATCATTGTGAGTTCCAACACTACACAACATCCCTAATGTAAAGCATGAACTTGTCAAAGTTCAGTAGTACTTTGCATTTCATAAATATGAGTATATATTTTATTTTATCACTATTTTAATGTAATTCCAATCATTTTGATACGTTATATAGTGCTGCGATGGCATCAATGCGTATCTTGCACACAGAGATCATCCGATCAAAACCTTTTTACCCTCGAATGCAAACCCGTAATGGAATATCCTATCCTTATTAACACCTCTTGATATCAAAGCCGCATCATAGTTCTTATCTTCAATCTGTTTAAGAGCCTTCTTCACTGTCTCCTTAAGATCCTTTTCATCTTCACAGTCGTGGACCTTAAACTCAATTACATATGCAGGATCACTTTTTTCCTTAGGTTCAAGACACACATCGTACCTGCCAAAGCCGCTCTCTCTATTAGAAGTTATCAGATATTTATCAGCCAGATCCACCATAAGGCCCAAAACAAAGCCGTGATAAAATCTTTCAGGCTCACACCTATTAGACACTCCCTTACCTACATCAAAAACAGAAAACGTATTAAGCGCTATATCATTCATGAATCTATTCATGTACTTAACATCATTTTGTAAAAGTGCCTTGATGAAGTCATTGTATCCGACGTTATCACCTTCAAACCACCTCTTTATCATATCGTCAAACGTATGTTTCACTTCGAGATTTGTAAGGGCCACGCTATATTTCTTTCTGACACCCTGCTCCTGCAATACGTCTACAACTCTTAGATAACCTGCTGCCAATAGTAGGCTAAAAATTCCGGATTCGTTTTTGTCTATCAGATTAAAGACTATTTCATCATCGATTAAAGCTTCAACAGCTTCTCCCTTCAGTAAACTCTCTACGGCAGTCTTAACGTTTGCTCCGCTTTCCTTTATAAGTTTATCAACCAAAGAGTTCTCACTGGTGTTGGCCCAATAATCATCAAGTTTTCCTGAGTCCAGATACTGTGTAACAGACCACGGATTATAAATATCAGCTTTAGATCCTATCCTGAAACCGTCATACCATTTTTTCACATCTGAAAAGGAATCTTCCATATCATAATTACTAAGCGCTTCTCTGACTTCTTTCTCTGTAAATCCAAAATCACTTTCATACCTTGCATTAGTAATGGTATCCACTTTCAGGTTATTAAGATCTGAGAAAATTGATTCTTTACTTATCCTGGTAATACCTGTAAGTATCGCCCTCTCAAGATACCTATTAGTCTTAAATGTAGCATTAAAAAGGTTTCGAACAAACCCAGTCATCTCATTCCAAAAGCCATCGACGTAGGCCTCTTGTATGGGAGTATCGTACTCATCCATAAATATCAGTACTTTCCTCTCATAGTACTTACTGAGCATCTCACACAGAAACCTTATAGCATCAGTAGCTATTGCATCGTTCATGTCATAACTTACCATGTTCCAAAAACTTCTATCCATCTGCGTGATAAAAGGTGCATCAAGAATATGATTATAGTTTCTGTATAATCCCACTATCTGCTGTATGATCTGCTGCCTTGCTGTTTCAAAAGACGTTCCCTTTACAGAAGCAAAACTCAGAAATATGACAGGATACTGATTTGCCAGTTTTTGATACTCTCTATGTTTCCATATATCAAGGTTTTTGAACAGGTTCACTCCATCCTGATATTTATTAGAAAAAAAATGTTCCATCATACTGAGATTAAGAGTCTTACCAAATCTTCTGGGTCTTGTAATAAGTGTGACCACATCACCGCTTTCCCACCAACTCTTAATAAACTCAGTTTTATCTACATAAAAATAATTGTTCTCTATTATCGCAGCAAAGTCCTGATTGCCGATAGATATCTCACTTCGTGTATCTGCCCGTGCGAAAGAAACCGAAAGTGCATCTTCCAGCGCATCAATAGTTGATTTTCGAGGCGAATCAACTTTACCCCCCAGTACTTTTTGTACTGTACTAAGCGGAAGTCCTGATCTCTCGGCAATTTGCTCGTATGTTAAATTAAGTTCTTTTTTTCTATTTTGTAGATTATTGATGTTGGAATATTTCATAAGAAAGTCTCCTTCTGATTGCAATTATAGCATATAAAATAGCAATATTGCTATTTTAGACTTTCAAAATTGCAATATTGCTATTTTTAACACCTGAAATTGCAATATTACTCCTAATGAGTGGCTCAAAGGAGCCCAGAAAGATTTTAAAGAGAACAGAGCTTCTCTTCTATGGCCAGCTTGTAAAATAGTTTGCTTCATGTATATTGCTTTACGCAAGTGCCCTGACTTCTTTGATCAGTTCTGTGTAAGACTTATCATGCCCGAATAGAAGAGATGTTCCAAGGACAAATCCATCTATTCCACAATGAGCATATTTTTTAACTCTTTCCGCAGTGCATGCGCCATCCCAATAAAGCTTGAAGTTCATCTCAGCTTTGAGCTCCTCAAACTTGGGAATCTTTTCTCCAACGTATGGAAGAAACATCTGACCGGCGTTGCCTGGATTTACGCTCATTACAAGAACTTTATCTACTATTCTGAGCATCTCATATACGGTTTCAACACTGGTTCCGGGGTTTACTGCTATCCCCGGGATCATCCTGGCACTCATTATCTTCTGTAGGGTTGTGGATACGTGATATTCGGCCTCAGGATGGATGTATACTGTATCTCCCGGGCGCATCACTTCAAGAAAAAGGTCTATGGTATGATTTGGATGTTCTACCATGAGGTGTACATCCAACGGCTTCCTGGTCAATCTTGCAATAAATTTGAGGTCATTTAAGGACATGGCAAAGTTAGGGACATAATGCCCATCCATTATGTCGATATGGAAAGAATCTATGCCCGCTTCTTCCAGCGCCCTGACTTCTCTTTCAAGATTACTGAAATCTGCACACATCATCGAAGCCATCAGTTCCATAATATGCCTCCAATAGAAAACCTTTTATACATCAATATTTTGGATCATTACAGGCTTTTTGCTCTCCTGCATATAATAAACCGCATCAGAATAATCTCCATAATATGCGTCGCAGGAATCTGCAAGTGCCTTAAGGTCACTAGTTTCATCAAACTCTCCAAAGCTGCCGTTCTTAAAATCTTCAATGATCTTCTGATACTGGTCCATAAGCTCAAAGTTGTTGAGCTTCATATATTCTTCGCACTTTTCATATGGATGCCAGATAACCCTTATCTTGTCTGAATTTGAGGAAAAGATCTCAAGGTTTCTTTGAATCTTATCCAGGGCAGCTTCTTTTTTAGATAAAAGAGGTAATACGTCGGTATAGTATAATATTCTTTTCATCATAACCTCACAGTACAAGTAAAACGAATAGCTAATGGAGTCTGTATTATTTCAACCTCATTCACATGGCTCCTATCATCTCAAAATACTCTTTCTGGCTCTTATAAAACGGATAGTCATGAACCTGAGTTCCCCTTACCGGCAGGTACCAGTTAGGGCCATAGTTGTGCGTCAGCCACTCATCGTAGTTCCTGACACCAAGAACGCTCATAGTCTCGAAGGGATACCATAGGGTATCCTCATACCATTCTTTTTTACGCCAGGACGGGATGTCATCAGTGGCAATGTAGGGATAATACGAAACAGTATCTGATTCACTTTCATCAAAAAGCTGAGCCAGGGCCTCGCACAGCCTACAAAGCTGATTACGGATAGGACCCTTTTCACTTAGAACAAATGAATTACCGACGTATCTTTTTAGTATATCGGCTAGTTGTGTTATTCCAGTTAGGAATTCACGCTTATTCTCTATAGGGATATTATCTGCATTAGCAAGATCAAGAAGGCATATATTGTTCTCAATTGTAGTATTGATCTGATCATCATATATATTCTCAAGATCTATGCACATATACAGCATCTTGTAGGCAAGCTGGTATATGAGCTTTTGCATTTTGGCATTGCCGGGATCTCTGGAAACATAGTCAAGGGGATAGATATCAAGTCCAACTACATATGGACAGCCGTAGAATTCGTCCATGCGCTCCTTGCTATAGGTAAGCTTTCCGCCAAGATTGTTAGTAGCCAGTGCTTTAAAGGTGTGGAACATATTAGAAGAATAAATGCTCTGAATCCTGATAGATGGAGGAAGTTCGTCTGCATGCTCTAAAAGATAGTTAAAATCAGGTCTTAGCATACATACATCAATATCATCATCCCAGGGGATAAAGCCCTTATGACGGACAGCACCAAGAAGTGTTCCGTATTCTGCGAAACACCTGAGATCATTTTTTTTACAAAATTCCATGAGCATATCAAGGACTTTCATCTCTGACGCCCAGGCACGCTTCATCTCTTCAGGAACAAGAAAGCCATGTCTGACTTCATCTTTAAAAAAGCTCTCCGGGATTTCCAACACGTATGACATCCTCCTTGTCTGGAGGATTCCTGAGGATGGCTGCCTATAAATGATTTTCTAGTCATGAAAATTATTTAAAATTCAAGGCATGATATCTGGAGATTTATATTTCAGGGTCCGAAACTCGCTTTGCTCAAACATGCGGACCCTAAGCAGAATATAAATCTCCATCTATCAAGCTCTTGAATTTAATACAATTTTCAAAGACCAGAAAATCATTTATAGGCAGCCATCCTCAGGAATCTTCAAGATACTAGTAATATTTAATAGGTGTGAAGCTTCAATACTAACCCACAACACACTTTTGTACGTATATTAGTTATCTCTTTTTCGATGCTTATGCTATTATTATATCATGAGGTAAGTAATTATTTCATATGATATTAGAGGTTATTGCCATGGCTGATAAAATTATTTATGACGCGATCATAGTTCAAACCCCTGATGATTTTAAGAGAATGACAGGTCATCATGAAAGAATGTGCCGACTTCTTCCTGCTGACAGAGTTTTCTTCGTAGGAAGAAGTGAGATTGCTGACCTTCTTGCAAACGAAAGGGAAAACTATCCGGAAGATAGCGCCATTAAAAAGGCAGGATTTATAAACGAGAATGATATACTTCCATTTGACGCTGTACACGAGATAGTCTGCGAGATAGTAAAACGCGACATGGGCGGCCAGGTACCAGGGCGCAATATTACAGGCTGGTATTATCAGCAGTTCATCAAATGGGCTTATTCTAATATTTCTGACAATAAATATTATCTTGTATGGGATGGAGACACCATCCCATGCAGGGAATTTTCTATGTTTTCAGATGATGATCATCCATTTTTTGATACCAAGCACGAATACCATAAACCTTATTTTGATACTATAAGTAAAATATTGCCGGAACTCTCTAAATGTATCGACAGATCTTTTATCTCAGAACATATGATCATGGACTGCGATCTTGTAAAAGAGCTTACAAGCAGGATTGAAGCAAACGAAGGCATTAACGGTTCATCTTTTTGGGAAAAGGTTCTTTGGAGCCTATCTGCATCTGAGCTTATGGATTCGGGCTTTAGTGAGTTCGAAACTTATGGCACATATGTTATGTCGCACCATAAGGATGCTTATATTTTGAGAAGCTATAATTCTATGAGATATGGCGCTATGTTTTTTGACAAAGACAAGATCAGCGACAGGGATTTTGACTGGCTTTCCAAAGATTTTTACGCAATATCTTTTGAAAAAAATCAGGCTATAAGACCTGATACCAACAACATCTTCAACAATCCAAGGTATCAGGAGAAACTCTCTGCAAGGCAGATAATGGAGATGGTCCAGGAAGATTATAAGAATGATGAGTATAGGGAAGTGTGGGACTAATATATGAAAATTCTATTCTATAGGTATAACAGTATATGTGAACCCAGTATTATAGGAGCTCTTTCAAGCTTTAATATTGATGTGCACGAGATCATGGAGGATAAAAGCGGGAGCACGGAAAGCGCCAAAAACAATCTCGAACGCGTGCAGTCCGCTATAGAATCGATTAAGCCTGATGCTGTATTTAGCATCAATTTCTTCCCTATGCTCGCAAAGCTGTGCCATATCTATGGTCTTATATACATAGCTCAGAGTGTTGACTGCCCTGTCATGGAGCTTTTTGATAAGTCCATGCAATTTGATACCAACAGGATTTTCCTTTTTGACAAAGCTCAGTATATGATGCTGCGGCCATATAATCCGGGCAGTATCTTCTATCTTCCGCTTGGAAGCGATCCTGAATATGTATCCAAGGCGATTAAACAAGGCGATTCTCGCCCTGACCTTAACCCTCCTGGCATCGCCATGGTTGGTTCTCTATATTCTGAAAAAAATCCTTACAGTGAAATAAAAGACAAGCTCCTCCCACATACGAGAGGCTATATTGACGGCCTTGTTGAAAGTCAAAAGGCTGTATATGGTTATAATTTCATCGAAAAAACTCTCCCGCAAAATATTGCTGAAGAGATTCATGAGCAAAATCCTATGTTTACAGGAAGATATGAAGATAACTGTATTATGGACGTATCAAAGTTAAGGCGCTTTACAGCTGCCCACTACTTTATAGAATATGAGCTTGCGCAAAAAGAAAGGTTTGAAACCTTATCTGATCTGTCGAGAAGCTTTAAAACAGATCTATATACCAATTCTGATACCAGAGAACTTACTAACTGCGTTAAAGAAATAGGTAGTAGTAATCTTACTATTCATGAAGGTGTCAAGACTCTGACCCAGATGCCGATTGTATTTAATAATGCAAAAATAAACCTTAACATTACGCTACGGGCTATCGAAACAGGGCTTCCCCTTCGCATATTTGATATCTGCGCAGCTGGCGGATTTCTTCTTACTAATTATCAGGAAGAACTTTCTGAATACTTCGAGATTGGTAAGGAAGCAGAATATTATGGAAGTAGAGATGAACTTATGGATAAGTGCGCATACTATCTTACTCACGAAAATGAAAGAACACGCATCGCACAGGCAGGCCTTGAAAGAATCCAAAAACAACACACCTGGAGACACAGAGTAGCGCAGATCATAACAAGTATCTGGGAATGACAAGATCGATCAATGGCTATCATCCTAAGATTCCCTCTTCTATAAGAAGCTGAGCGATCTTAAAGTCAAAATCCGTATCGATATCTACAGATCTTGTTCCGTCCATGATATAAGCATAACAATCGCTTGCATATATATCACCATCTTTCAAAAATTCATCAACCTTTGAAAGATATATGGCGCCGTTTAATCTATAGCATTTAGGCAGATCCTGACGCCTTGTGTTCTTGTACTCTTCTATGAAAAAATCCTGCATAGACATAGACTCAGGAAGAGTGTTGCAGGTATATGGTGAATCCTCTGTTTCGCATACAGATACTATGGTTCTGGCATTCTTATCCAGCATCTGATCAAAAGACCCTTTTATATCATCAGCACTTCTAAGAGGGGATGTTGGCTGTAATAGGGTGAAGGTATCAAAGTTTTGCCCAAGTTCCTGATACTTAAGAATTACTTCTCTTACAGCATCCCAGGATGATGAAGTATCGGAAGATGCTTCTGCACTTCGCAGAAAAGGTACCTTTGCACCAAAACTTCTTGCAATATCGGCATACTTCTCTGAATCTGTAGATACCATAACTTCATCATACACACCTGAACTTATTGCAGCTTCTATAGACCATGCAATAAGAGGCTTACCGCTAAGCATTTTTATATTTTTATCAGGAAGTCCTTTAGATCCGCTTCTTGCGGGGATGATCGCAATGTTCTTCATGAGCATATACCTTCTTTAATCAGACATTTTCCAACTTATAGCACTGCTTCAACCAACATCCTGTTTCCTATTTCTTCTTCACTCCCGCACATCCCAATCTGTTAGCATATTTCCTGAACCTGCTGAAGAATCCGGAACAAACGCAGGCATCAAACTCTCAATAAAACCATACTTCACCTCTTCATTTGGAAAAGACAACGTATATTCTTGTCCAACTTTATCATAATCCACAATCGTGAGATATCCTGTCTGGTACAGAAGTGGAACCGGGTCCACCCCCTCGCCGGTATAATCCTTCAGCATCCCTTCACTTGCATATAGCGTATAATCTGTAAGTTTACGAACATCAAAACTTGCATTTTTTATTTTTTTGATAAGGAATGTCGGAGTACCGGTTTCAAACCAATATGAACCAAATTCCCTGTCAGAAAAAGCATTAAGTAAACTATATGGATTATATACTCCAACTCCATCCGGGAAGAATCTATAACCATCATATGTCTGTTTCAGTTTCTGTATACAATCATCAAAAGAAAGACTCTGCTCCTTGGTTATATAAGGTAATAATTTTATAATCAAACTATGTATAAAGGTACTATATTATCAAGATATAGTACCTTTTTTATATACACATATTGAATAGTATATGGTATTATAAATAATATGTTAATCAATCTATATGGATGGATAAGAGATGAATTATGTAAAGGTATACACAAAGACATACAGAGATAATTCAGCAAGATACATAGAGCTGCCATCTCTTTTGATAGAGCAAGATGGAGAGACACAGATATTTGGACAGCTACTGCGCTATCAGATCAAGTATAGCCATAAGAGCAGGACTTGGCATAACAAGCTCATACAGGCTGTTGGGTTGTTATTTGAT
>NZ_FOER01000037.1:0-36718 GCF_900110805.1 Butyrivibrio sp. TB
ATGAATTATTATATGCCGCAAAAGAGCGATTACAAAATGATTCCGAATATAGCCATTGGTTCAATGAACTTGTGAAATGCCGCAAGGAAGCTAGTGAATGTGGTTTTAACATTGGTAGGCTTGAGGGAGTTATGTATCAGCTCCATATAAGGGAGATTGGCAGTATAGCCGATAATATGCCCCAGTAATTCCAAACATAAAAAGAGAGTTTCATGTATCATATGAAACTCTCTTTAATGTTTGATTATAAAGTTTAATTATATATAATCAATGCACACTCCGCTTAAAATATGGCTTAATTATAATTTATTATACTATTTACCTTATATTCTCCTTGGCTGGGATTCTCTTTTTGAAGGCAAAGCCTGGGAATATGTCCCCGAAAGGGATCAGTACTATTTACACATTTTTGCCAGAAAACAGCCCGACCTTAATATGGACAATCCTGTAGTAAGGCAGGAAGTCAAGAAGATCATGCGCTTCTGGCTTTCGATGGGTGTTGATGGATTCAGAGAGGATGTCATCACCTTTATATCCAAACATCCTGATCTTCCAGATGGCAATCCGTTTATTCCAATTGCTAACGGGATGCCTTTCTATAAGGACGGCCCTAAGATTCAGGAGTATCTTAGGGAGTTTAGGGACGTATGCCTTGAATATGGTGCTCTTCAGATAGGTGAAGCGCCCATGACTACAGTAGAAACTGCTCTTCTATATATAACAGGCAAAGAGAGAACTCTGGATATGATGTTCCACTTTGACCATATGATGGCAGACTGCTTCCTTACAGAATATATTCAAAGAGACTTTAATCTCGTTAAGCTTAAGAGCGCTTTTAGCAAGTGGCAGACAAGACTTCTTGGCAAAGGCTGGAATGCCCTATATCTTGAGAATCACGATCATCCCCGTATTATAAGCCGTTATGGTGATGAGAAGAACTTCTGGAGAGAAAGCGGAACTGCGCTTGCAGCTTGTTACCTGTTCCAGCAAGGGACACCTTTTATCTATCAGGGTCAGGAAATTGGTATGACCAATATAAGCCTTAGCTCTATCGATAAGTATATAGATGTCTCTTCTAAGAATAATTACAACAATTTCCATACAAACTGGCCCAAGGAAAAACGCCTTAAAAGGATCAGGGATTCAAGCCGCGACTCTTCAAGAACGCCCATGCAATGGAATAGCAACAAGTATGCAGGATTTTCAAGCGTTAAACCATGGTTTTATATAAATCATAATTATAAAACTGTTAATGTGGAAGCTGAAGAGAAGGATCCTGACAGTATACTCAACTTCTACAAAAAGTGCCTTGCTATACGAAAAGAAAACAAAGGACTTATCTACGGCAGATATTTTGAGCACTTCCATTTTAGTAAGAAGTTATATGTTTATACAAGAAGATATAAAAACGAACGTTATCTTATCATAATCTCTTTCTCCGGAAATGATGAGAAGATCAAGGTTCCAAAGGGATACGATCTTAATGAGATGGAGCTTCTTATATCCAACTATAAAGATACTAATAGTATTGATTTCTATGCTGGCTTAAGACCATATGAAGTCAGAGTTTTCAAGAACAAATGAGCAATCTCACATCGGAAGATGCCCCCTGGGAACGAAGATAAGGGACTATTTTGCATCCTAATATGGGTCCTTCACATATGCCACCAGGGGTCATTTTGGGTCTGGATATGGTCCCTTGACTATGTCACTAGAGGTCAGTTATTATAGTAATCTAACTGATTTTGATTACTAAGGAGTTTAGCAGATTTGAATATTTATATTGATTTTGATGATTGCCTCTGCGAGACAGCAAGAGCACTTTCTGGTCTTGCAAAAGAGCTGTTTGGCAAAGATGTCCCATATGAAAATATACAGTTTTTCAACCTTCAGAAGTCTTTTGATCTTGATGAGGCTCAGTATGAAGAGCTTATGATCAAGGCTCATCTTCCCGAAGTTCTTATGACTTATGAAGAGACTAAAGGAGCATCTGAAACAGTTAATAAGTGGCTCGATGAGGGTCACAACGTATCGATAATAACAGGCCGCCCTTCAAGTGCCTATGAGCCATCTCGTAAGTGGCTTGATGAACATGGTTTAGAGCGTGTTAAGCTTTTTTGCCTTAACAAATACGGCAGAGACAGTTTTATCAAGAACAGCGAGTTTACTCTTGAACTTGAGGACTATTATAAGATGAAGTTTGATGTTGCTATCGAAGACTCTCCTCTTGCATTTAAGTTCTTCGATCATCTTCCTGATCTTAAGGTCATGGTATATGACCGCCCGTGGAATCATAATGCAGAGCTTCCCGGCGACAATTTTATACGTTGCATGGATTGGGAGTATATTGGTAAGCAGGTTGAGCAGATAGAAGTTTGAAAATGCTCCATTTGGCAAAAATATCAAATGCTATTTGTATATTATTACAATAGAATCAATAGTTATAGTAATATAGAGCAATTACTTGGAATATAATAGCAATATCTGATAAGGAATCAAAGTACAACCACCGTTAGAATACATCTCAAAGGCAGTTATTTACTGGCTTTGAGATGTATTTTGTTTTAGGGGTAAAAAATCAGAAAGGAGGAGGTATTTTAAGAGGTATATTTCAAAAGTTTCGTTTTAGGGGTATTTCTAAGAGGAGGAACTCATGAAACACAAAAAACTATTGCTGTCTGTGATGAGCATCGTCACAACGGCCACTCTACTACTTACTCCGGGGGCCGCAATGGGTGGAGTAAGGTCTTATGCAGCAGGTGAAGAGGCTGCATTCCAGGGTATAACTCTTACTAAGGGTTATAAAGACTTATCTAATCACAATCCCTGTGTAACTCAGAAATTCAGCGCAGATCCAGGTGCCATGGAGTATAACGGAAGAGTCTACGTATATGCCACCAATGATGGTGATCAGAATCTTCAGAATCCTTCCGAGAACACTTATGGACAGATCAAACAGATCAATGTGATGTCATCTGCCGATATGGTCAACTGGACAGATCACGGCTCTATCGATGTTGCAGGTGCAGGCGGGGCTGCATCCTGGGCATCTAATTCATGGGCACCATGTGCTGCTCATAAGACTATCAATGGCAAAGAGAAGTTCTTTTTGTATTTTGCCAACAGCGGCGGCGGAATTGGTGTTCTTACGTCAGATAGTCCTACAGGTCCTTGGAAGGATCCAATTGGCAAGGCTCTTATCACCAAGAGTACACCTAACTGCTCTAGTGTTGAGTGGCTCTTTGATCCTGCAGTTCTTGTTGATGACGACGGTACAGGATATCTGTATTTTGGCGGAGGAGTTCCTAAGGGAAAAGAGTCTGCGCCGCAAACTCACAGAGTTGTTAAACTTGGAAGCGATATGGTAAGCCTTGCAGGTAATCCTGTAACTATCAATGCTCCATGGTCTTTTGAAGATTCAGGTATCAATAAAGTTGGTAATACATACTACTACACTTATTGTACCAACTGGAATGGCGGACCTTACAGCAATGCAAGGATCGCTTATATGACAAGTAATAGCCCTATGGGACCATTTACTTATAAGGGAACATGTCTTAACAATCCTGGAGATTTCTTCCAGACAGCAGGCAATAACCACCATTCTATAGTTACATTAAATGGTAAGAGCTATATCTTCTACCATGCCGAGTGGCTCAATAAGCAGATGTTCGGAAGTCAGAAGGGATATCGTACAACACATGTAGATACTATCTCTTTTGGCAACGGACAGATTTCTAATGCAAAGGGCACATTAACAGGTGTAAGCCAGGTCAAGAATCTGGATGCATTCACAAAGACAAGCGGAGCAACCTTTGCTTGGCAGGCAGGCGTTAATGTATACGGACTTGGCGATACTATCGCAGCTTATAACAGAGGCGACTGGAGCGGCGTGTCAGGTCTTGACTTTGGAAACGGCGCATCAGCAGTTAAGCTTAATGTTGCCTCCAAAAACGGTGCTATAATCCGTATGTCTCAGGACAGCCCTTCAGGCAAGGTGCTTGGATATTTTACTGTTCCTGCAACAGGTGACAATCTCACATTTACAGATGTTACCTGCAGTTTTACCAAGATTAGCGGTGTCAAGAATGTCTTTTTCACAATGTCAGACGATGTAGTCATTAGCAGCTGGCAGTTCACAGAAGGTTCATCCGAAGCTTCTAATCCTCAACCAAGTCCTTCACCTTCGCAGGGAAGCACTACTACAGACCCTGTTACTATGGACAATGCTAATCTTCTCAACACCTATGGCAGTGTCTTCGACCACGTAGGAACTGCACTTGTAGAAAATGAGATCTTGAACTCATCAATACTTGATGCTGCATCCAAGGAATATAACAGCATCACAGTTGGTAATGAGATGAAGCCTGACTACATACTGGGCTGGTCATCAACTACCATGTCCGTATCTCAGGCTAAGAGCATGGGCTACTATATACCTGACAACTACACAGAATCAACTGTTCCAAAGCTTAACTTTGATGATACTGACAAGATGATGAAGGCTTGCAGCGACAAAGGTCTCAAGATGAGAGGTCACACTCTCGTATGGCATTCTCAGACTCCTGACTGGTTCTTCCGTCAGGGATTCTCTAAGACAGGCGCTTATGTAAGCCAGAGCGTTATGAATGCCAGAATGGAGTTCTATATCAAGTCAGTTATGAATCATATCCTGTCAGGACCTTATGCAGATACTATCTATGCCTGGGACGTAGTCAACGAGTACCTTCACGCAGGCAACACATCAGGCTGGCAGAAGATCTACGGAGCTAATCTGGGGCCAAAAGCTGATTTTGTAAAAAGAGCTTTCCAGTACACCTATGATTGTCTTGATTATTTCGACAAGACAGACGATGTACACTTGTTCTACAACGATTACAATACCTACATGGAAGTAAATGATGTAATATCACTTGTCAATTATGTTAACTCTGATAAAAAAATCTGTGCAGGCGTTGGTATGCAGTCCCACCTGTCAACCGATTATCCTACAGTTGCATATTACAAGCAGGCACTTACAGCCTTCTGTAATCAGGGATTTGAAGTTCAGATAACAGAGCTTGATGTAGGCTCCTCTTCTACATCCCTGCAGGCAAGCTATTATTACGACCTCATGACTTCAATACTTGATGTCAAAAAATCAGGTGGTAACATCACAGCGCTTGTATGGTGGGGAATGACAGATGATACTTCATGGAGAAGTAAAGAAAAGCCTCTTTTGTATTCAACACTTGGAGTTAAAAAGGAATCTTACAACAAGGTATTACAGGCATTCTTCGATGCAGGATATGCAGGATCCGGTAATTCAGAATCATCCGGAAATACACCCGAAACTCCTGAAAATACAGGCAGTAAAGTAACTATCGAAGATGGATGGTACTATATCAAAAACATTAATGCTCAGAAATACCTGCAGGTTGCTGATAACACAGGCAAAGCTGTTCAGAACGTTGAAATAGGCACAGGTTCAGGCGTTGATGGCCAGAAATGGTATGTTACAAATACATCAGATGGATATATCACACTTACAAGTAAGCTCGGCAACTTCATGCTGGACGTAGCTAACGGTGAAGATGTTGACGGCGCAAACCTCCAGATATACGATGCATGGGGCGGAGCTGCTCAGCAGTTTGCTGTTATCTCAACTGATCAGGATGGCATATACACTATCGGAACAAGATCAAGTAACCTTACTAAAGTAGTAGATGTATATGATCACGGCACTACAGACGGAACCAATGTATGCCAGTGGACTTATTATGGCAATCCTAATCAGCAGTGGAAGTTTGAGCCTGTAGGAGGAAGTGAGTCTAACCCTTCACAGGAGCAGCCTCAGAATCAGGAGACAACAGATCCTTCAGAACCTTCTACGAAAGAGCCTTCACAGGAAGATCCGGGTAATACAGAACCTGCTACATCTACACTTCCTGATGGCGTAACTGCTACATTCAAAGTTGTAGATAACTGGGGCGGATCATTCCACTGCCAGATAGTACTTGAGAATAATTCAGATAAGACTCTTTCAAACTGGACTCTGACATTTAATTATTCAAATAGTATAGATAACCTTTGGAATGCCCAGCTTGAAGGTAGTAGCGGATCTACCTATACAGTTACAGCTCCAAGCTGGAGCGCAGATCTTGCTTCCGGTCAGAGCGTAACCATAGACTTTATAGCAAGCGGCGACAGCAGCGCTACCCCTACAAATTACGGCATAAATTAAAGCGCAAAACAAGGGTTATGAATGCATACATGCATTTGTAAATGATTAAAACCTCCTCACCTGATAGAGTTTCTATCCGGAAGAGGAGGTTTTTCTAAATAAGATTCCTTGACTTCGTTCCTAGGGGTAATTAACTGAAACTTCGCACTTGCCAAACATACGCCACCCTTTGAGGCAGCGCCGATGCGGATAGTTTATAATGCATTTTCATATCTTGAAGGTGTTATAATTCAGGGCATGATATCTGGATTTTTATATTCTAGGGTCTGAAACTCGCTTCGCTCAGACATGCAGACCCTAAGAAGAATATAAAAATCCATCTCTCATACTCCTGAATTTTATAACACCTTCAAAAGATATGAAAATTCATTATAAACTATCCGCATCGGCGCTGCCTCAAAGGGTGGCGTATGTTTGGCAAGTGCGAAGTTTGAATAATTAATTATTCGAATTCGCAAGATATTTCTTGAGCGGGATCCATATTACAAATGCGATAACGCTTCCGATCAAAGCTGTTATGAGCTGCACTGTTGAGAACTGAGCCTGAAGGACAGGCAGCATCTTCTCCTGCATTGGCTGTGGAAGAAATGTAGGAAGCAGCCACAGAGAGATTGTAAGTCCCATAACTACGGCCTTTACGACGCTTCCGACTACCATTCCTATACATAGGCGGATATTCTTATCAATATTTTTTAAAACTTTTTGATAGAAAAGCCATACAAAGATTGCAAGGATGGCATTGCCAAGCATTACCATAGGTATCATCATAGGAACAGCAGCCATTACAGGGCTTCCTGTGATTATGAAAGCTGTAACCGGAGTTATGATACTGAGGATTATGCCGCACCACAGTCCCGCGGTCAGAACTGCGATGATAATGCAGGCATTGATGATAGGACCTGTTATAAATACGCTTAAGTTTTTGAAGAACTGGCTCACAATACAGATGGCGAGCAAAATACCTGTTAGTGCAATTTGTTTTGTAGTAATTTTCATATTGCTCTTTTCCTCCCATGGATGTAATGAATTTGATTCATATTAGATACAAGTAAAAGTTTTCTAAAGATAAAAAGTCATACAACTATATGAATTGTATAAATAAATATAGAAATGTACAAATAGTATCGATAATAAATAAATTATACATTTAATTATAGTTAATTACTATAGATAGGTTTTATTGTATCTCCTCCCCAACCATATAAAAAGTATACACTAAAACGAGGAAAAATGCTCCCCTGAAAGCGGGGCAAGGTATCAAAAAAGGGAGCATTATTTGCAAAAAAGTGGCGCGTAATTTACTCTTGACAAATTAGTAATATGGTCACATAATAAAGCGTCAAATTAATAGATTGTTTTTTATATACGAAGAACCGACAAAGGCGCCGGGTATCTTTTACGGGATACCTCTCACCCTTTATACCGGTTCTTTTTTGTTTGTAGAAGAAGGAGACTTATATGGCGACAAAATATGTATTTGTAACAGGAGGCGTAGTTTCAGGCCTTGGCAAAGGAATCACAGCAGCATCTCTGGGAAGACTCTTAAAAGCCAGAGGATACAAGGTAACAATGCAGAAATTCGACCCATACTTGAACGTCGATCCCGGTACTATGAATCCCATCCAGCATGGTGAGGTATTTGTAACAGATGATGGCACAGAGACTGACCTTGACCTGGGACATTATGAGCGTTTCATCGATGAAAGTCTCGACAAGAATTCTAACGTAACCAGTGGTAAGGTTTACTGGTCTATCCTGCAAAAAGAGCGTCGCGGAGATTTTGGCGGCCACACAGTTCAGGTAATCCCTCATGTGACCAATGAGATCAAGAGCCGCTTCTATCGCAATGACTCTGATGATGAGATGCATATCGCCATCATTGAAGTAGGCGGAACTGTTGGTGATATTGAATCACAGCCCTTCCTTGAAGCTATACGTCAGTTCCAGCATGAGGTAGGCCCTAAGAATTCAATGCTCATTCTGGTTTCGCTTCTTCCATATCTTAAGTGTTCTCAGGAGCTTAAGACCAAGCCCACCCAGTCTGCAGTCAAGACCATGCAGGGAATGGGTCTTCAGCCGGATGTTATCGTAGCAAGATCCGAAGTAGACTTTGACGATGAGCTTAAGGACAAAATCGCACTTTTTTGCAATATTCCATCTGAAAATGTCCTCAAGAATCTGGACCTTAAATATCTCTACGAGGCTCCTCTTGCTATGGAAAAAGAGCACCTTGCCCAGGTAGCATGCAAGTGTCTTGGCATAGAATGTCCTGAGCCTGACCTTTCAGACTGGAAAGAGATGGTAGATACGCTCTATTCATTAAATCATTCAGTAAATATAGCTCTTGTCGGTAAGTATACTCAGCTTCACGATGCATATATCAGCGTAGTAGAAGCCCTCAAGCATGGCGGTATCTCTAACAAGACTGAAGTAAATATCAAGTGGGTTGATTCTGAGACTATCACAGATGAAAATGCCAGTGATGCTCTTAAGGATGTTGATGGTATCCTTGTACCGGGAGGTTTTGGCGACAGAGGTATAGATGGAATGATCTGTGCTATCAGATATGCCAGAGAGAACAATGTTCCGTTCCTTGGCCTGTGCCTTGGTATGCAGCTGTCTATCGTAGAATTTGCAAGAAACGTTGCAGGAATACGTGATGCTGATTCTATTGAGTTTAACGCAAGCACTCAGCACCCTGTGATAGCATTCCTTCCGGATCACGATGCTGATGACGAACTTGGCGGTACTCTTCGCCTTGGATCATATCCATGTACTTTGAAAAAAGGCTCTCTTGCTGAAAAGCTCTATGGTACCTGCGAGATCGCAGAGCGTCATCGTCACAGATATGAAGTTAATAACGCCTTCAGAGAGGCATTTACAGCTGCAGGCTTGTCTATATGCGGAACATCACCTGATAACAGGATCGTAGAGATGATAGAGAATCCTTCCTGTGATTTCTTCATCGCAACACAGGCTCACCCAGAGCTTAAGTCAAGACCCAACAGGCCACATCCTCTTTTTGCAGGCCTTGTAGAAGCTGCGCTTAAGCATGAGCAGAAATAAATTCATATTAGTATATTCGTCTTAACAGGAATATAGATCATAATATGCATATAAAGAAATATCATTACCCCAAAATCTATTTTTATAGTAATGATATTTCCAAGACATAAAACAAGAAATTATCTACAGGAGGTCACATGTACACACTTAACGAAAACTACTTAAAGCTTCCGGGAAGCTATCTGTTCTCAGGAATTGCCAAGAAAGTTGCTGCTTATCAAGAAGCACATCCTGATGCTGACATAATCCGCCTTGGAATAGGCGATGTAACACAGCCCTTATGTAAAGCTGTAATAGATGAGCTTCACAAGGCTGTAGATGAGATGGCTAGTGCAGATACCTTTAAAGGCTACGCTCCCGATCTTGGATATGAGTTCCTGCGTCACGCCATGGCCCAGAATGACTACAGAGACAGAGGATGCGATATAGCTGACGATGAGATTTTTATATCAGATGGAGCTAAGTCTGATTCTGCCAATATTCAGGAGATATTTGGAGCAGATGTAAGGCTCGCTGTATGTGACCCTGTATATCCTGTATATGTTGACTCCAATGTCATGGCAGGAAGATGCGGCGATTATGATGACAAGACAGGTATGTGGAGTAATGTGATCTATATGCCATGTACAGCCGATAACGGCTTTGTACCACAGCTCCCTACTAAGACTCCTGACCTTATCTATCTGTGCTTTCCTAATAACCCTACGGGCGAAGTCATAACAAAAGATGAGCTTCAGAAGTGGGTTGATTATGCTAATAAGGTTGGCGCTGTCATCATATATGATGCAGCCTATGAAGCTTATATCACTGATCCTTCTATCCCTCACAGCATCTATGAATGTGAGGGCGCCAGAACCTGTGCTATAGAGCTTAGATCTTTTTCCAAAAATGCGGGATTCACAGGCCTTAGGCTTGGCGCTACCATAATCCCTCACGATATAGTAGTGGCAAAGACTGCTATAGGCAAAGAAAACGTAGAGCTTCACAGCCTCTGGGCAAGGCGCCACGGTACCAAATATAACGGAGCTCCCTACATCGTGCAGCGCGCTGGATATGCCTGCTACTCAGACGAGGGCAAGGCTCAGATCAAAGAGCAGGTTGCCACTTATATGAAGAATGCCCACTACATCAAGAATGGTCTCAAAGAAGCAGGCTATACAGTCTACGGCGGCGAGAACTCTCCTTATGTATGGCTTAAAACTCCTGACGATATGACCAGCTGGGAATTCTTCGATATGCTTCTTGAAAAGGCTGGTGTAGTAGGAACTCCCGGCTCAGGATTTGGTCCAAGCGGCGAGCACTACTTCAGACTCACAGCTTTCGGAAGCTATGAAAATAGCGTAAAAGCTATCGAAAGAATAAAAAATATGAAATAAGATGATATATTATTTTACAATAGATCTATGTAAATAATTAAAGAGGCAGCTTATAAATGATTTTTAAAGATCAAATATAAGCTGCCTTATTTGTTGTGATCTATATGTTATTCCATGAATTATAAGCGGGTGCTAAGAACCTGATCATGATAAAAGAAATAATGAAATCTTAAATTGTAAAGGAATTTCGGATTTCTTTAAGCTCATTGGAATTGTCTTTGGTTTCTGCAACAACAGATACAACGCCCTCTGAAAGCTGTGCTACATCAGTAGTCTTCTCTGCTACGGTTGTAACAGCCTGAGCAGCTTCGCCAACTGTCTTGGATATATCAGCAATTGATGTGCTGATCTCTGTTGTAGATTCCTGAAGCTCCCCTATCTGATTGTAGATTGAGCCAAGGGCATCTGCGAATCCCTGAGCATCCTGCTCATATTGCTGGCTCACATCAAGGAACTTGTCATAGTCAGCGGCAACATCAGTGCTTACATAATCAAGCGTTCGCTGGAGACATGTACTCATCTCGTTAACGGCATCCTGAACCTCTGCTACGATCTCCATGATATCTTTGACAGTCTCGGAAGACTGGGTTGCAAGTGATCCGATCTCTGTAGCAACAACTGCAAAGCCTTTACCGGCATCGCCTGCACGGGCAGCTTCTATGGATGCATTAAGAGCCAGGAGATTTGTCTGACTTGCAATATTCTGAATAGCTCCTGCAAGAGTGTTGACCTTTTCAACCGCTTTGGATTTTTCAAGAGCCTCTTTGCCCTGAGCATCTATCTCTTCATATATCTTCTGTGTCTTCTCAGAAGATGCTATTGTATCTTGACGGATGCCTGCAGCCTTTTCACTTATTTCCTTGGCCATATCAGAAGAATTAAGAGCAGAATCCGCAATAGAATCTGCTTTGTTCTTGATAGTAGCTGTATTGTCGCTGATAAGATCAGTAGATGCCGATGTCTCTTCCATGGATGCTGCAAGTTCCTGTGAAGTTGCAGAGTTGTCAGCATTGGCAGAATCTATCTTAAATGTTATATCTGAAAGAGTTTCTGCATGTTCTTCAAGATTGTTGGAAGTATCACTTATTCTTTCAACAATATCTCTAAGGTTCTGCTCCATCTCTCCGATGGCTACAGCCATGA
Organism: Butyrivibrio sp. TB; assembly: GCF_900110805.1. NCBI lineage: Bacteria > Bacillati > Bacillota > Clostridia > Lachnospirales > Lachnospiraceae > Butyrivibrio > Butyrivibrio sp. TB. The sequence goes on from NZ_FOER01000037.1 coordinate 11,809, forward strand.
TTCCGGTCTCATCTTTGTTTTTTTCCATCTTCTCAAGGTCACCGCTCATGGTGAAATTAAGATCTCCAACCTGTTTAATTACACCTGTAAGGATTCGTATAGGTCTTGTAATGCCGGCAGCTGCGATGATACTAAATCCTAAAAGGACAAGGCCTAGAACTGTAGATAGCATGATACTTGCATTTCTTACAGTATTGATATCAGCCATGACCTCATTTTCGTTAGCAACTATAACAGCCACCCATTTAGTTGAGGATATAACCTGATAAGAACCATACTTGACAATGCCGTTTTCATCTACATAATGGAATACACCGTTTTCTTCGTATTTGCCGGTAGGGATAGCTTTGAGTATAGCTGCAACATTATCATTAAAAACAGTGGTTCCAACCTTATCTTCTTTCTTGTGATATAGGAAAGTACCCTCTCCATCTACAACGTATAGATAACTTGAGTCAACACCATTTAAGCCCTTACCTTCAAGTTTTGTCTTAAGGACTTCATACGTAGTTCCTTCCTCGCCGTAATCTGCTACAAGCTCATCTACAAGCATAGATGAAAGTGTAGCTATATCCTGCATGTTATTCTCAGTTACCTTTTGAATAGCATTTCTTGACTGAGGGATGATATATACAACATTTAGAAGGAAAAAAAGTAGAACGCAGCCAATTATGAGCATGATTATCTTAGCATAGATAGAATAGATATTTATCGATCTTTTTTTCATGAAGATACCTCCTACGTACTTCACTTCACACTTTACGAATCTATATCGGTGTAAAAAAGAGATAATATTATAGGAATTTATCTATATGAAATTATTTTATCGCTTTTACTAATACTACTACTATGTATTTAGTGGTTGGTATTCCTGTCTTCCAGATAGGATGTCATCCTCTTATCTTTTTATTTGCAGACTATCCACTTGGGACGGTGTAGTATCTTTGAGGAATTTGCATACTAAACTCTTGCTACAGGATCTTTAACCTGTGTTACAATTGAGAAGACATCATTATTAGTTGGTAGAATATATAGATGCTCTTTTTCTGAGAAAAAGGAATCTATAGTATGCAGAGCTTGCCTTGTGCGGGCAAAAAGGAGAATTATGAATAGAATTAAAAATATATCAAAGGTATTAGGACTTATACTGTCAGTTTCAGTTCTGTCAGCCTGTACATCACCTGGAGTAGATAATAAGGACGTATCAGGGACAATAACACCTGCCAGTAACGACGGCTCATCTATAGCAGGAGCATCTACTGATGCAGATACATCCGGTGAAGGTGCATCCAATGAAGATGCAGCACCTAATAGCGAGACATCAGATGTGGCAGGTAGCGATAATGTTTCAGAAAAAGGCTCTGATCAGAGCGCATCTGCAGCTACAGAGGCTACTATCTACAGAGATCCCATAAGCAATCAGGAGCCTGTCAAAGACGGTTATCTTAATATAGTCTTCTTAGGAGATGAACAGTTTCTTACAGGAGAAGCTGAAGGTAATACCATACCTGACCTTATGACCAACAGGTTCGATTATACCAATATCTATAACCTTGCGATCAAGGATACTACAGGCGCTATCCCTCGTTCTCAGACTTCTACAAAGCCCTCTGATTATAAAGAGCCGAATTTTACAGCTATGGCGCATGTCCTCGCCGGAGATATCAAGGCAGATACCTTTAGCAGTTACCTTGGAACAGACGGCGTTGCGGCTTGTAATAAGATTGATGTTAAGACAGTTGATTATTATGTTATAGGTTATGGATATCACGATTATTACAACGGAATAGAATCAACTAATGAGAACAATCCTGAAGATGAGCACACTCTTCACGGAGCTATAGTAACAGGTATAAAGATCATACAGGAAGTATCCCCTAATGCTCAGTTCATAGTATGCAGTCCTTACTATTGCAGATTTTTTGATGAAAATGGTAAAGATATTGGAGATGCCTTCTCTGTCACAAAAGGGCTTAATACACTTGCTGTATATGCCAATGAGACAGTCCTTGCAGCTGATCAGTGTACCAATACCTTAAAGCTTCCTGCCATAAGCGGTACATTATTTGACTTAAATGGACACACCTATACTCAGTATCTTGAATCTGACGGACTTACCATGAATCTTAAGGGCCGCAGGATATATACAGACGCTCTTGCAAGACTTATAAAATATCACTTGGGTTTTATTGGCGAGGAAGAAGCTAATACAACGATCACAATTGCAGATTATAACTAAGTAAACGATTAAAAAGCGGAAAAAAGTAAGGCATTATGCTTTACTTTTTTTCCGCTTTTTTGCAATGATACATGATCTATATCACATATCTTTAATCTGCATGGCTATATTTTTTGCTTTCTCCGCATACTTATTTGAAAGTGCAAGGAGCTTGTCAGCATAATCTTTAAAATCATCGACCTTTGCTGCTACTTTTCTTTCTTCGAGAGCTTCTTTTCCCTTTTCAAGGGCTTTGGAAGAATACTCCTTAACCTTGGGCTGTATCTTGTCCCAATTAAGGCCTATGGCAAAACCTATAGCAAGGGAACATATTATTCCTATGCAAAGCCTTTTTCTGTTTCTACGGGCTCTTTTCTTTTCTTCTTTTTTATCTATATCTCTTGCATCATCTATCTTTTTACTCATGAGCGCTCTCCTATTCTTATTATTTAGATTTGTTATAACAAGTTATAACTGATTCAATTATATCATGACTTACATAATACAATCTATAATAGCGGGAGTGAAAAAGGAGACTATAGAATAATAATGATTCAAACTTCGCACTTGCCAAACTATCCGCATCGGCGCTGTCTCAAAGGGTGGCGTATGTTTGGCAAGTGCGAAGTTTCAGTTTTTTAAATCAATAAACTTGACAGCCATTTTCATTCAAACTGGCTTGAATACAGCTTATAATATGCACCTTTTCTTGCCATCAGATAGTCATGATTGCCCTGTTCAATGACATCTCCGTGCTCCATAACAAGAATATTGTCTGCGTTTCTGATGGTTGAGAGTCTGTGCGCTATTATAAAGCAAGTCTTTCCTGCCATCAAAGTTCTCATAGCAGCCTGAACCTTCCTCTCAGTTGCAGTGTCAACGTTACTTGTAGCTTCATCAAGAATGAGCATGCTGGTATCATAGAGCATGGCTCTTGCAATGGTAATAAGCTGCTTTTGACCCTTACTGATATTGCCGCCGTCTTCACTGATCACCGTGTCGTATCCCTGAGGAAGCCTCATGATATAATTGTGGATATGAGCGGCCTTAGCAGCATTTATAACTTCCTCCATAGTGGCATTTTCCTTGCCATAAGCTATATTGTCAAAGATAGTTCCGTTAAATACCCATGTATCTTGAAGAACCATGGAATAATTCTTTCGAAGACTCTTCAACGTATAGGCCGCATTTTCTTTGCCATCAACATAAATAGCCCCTTTTTCCGGATCATAGAAACGCATCAAAAGATTGATTATAGTGGTCTTCCCGGCACCTGTGTGCCCAACTATAGCTACTGTCTCACCGGGATTTGCAAGCATACTAAAATCATGGATCACTGTCTTGTTCTTAAGATAGCCAAACTCAACGTCCTTTACTTCAACTTCTCCCTTTGCTGAAACGAGTGTGGCAGCATTTACTTTATCTTTTACCTCTTCAGTTTCATCGAGAAGTTGAAAAACGCGCTCAGCTGCAGCAAGAGCGCTGAAGATCTCATTAACGATATTAGAAATCTCATTGATAGGCCCACTAAACTTTCTGCTATATAGAATAAAGCTGGAAATCTGGCCAAGGCCAACGATCCCATTCATGTAAAGAAGCGCTCCGCCAAGGCCTATTGCAGAAAGGCCTATATTGTTGATAAGTCCAACTGTTGGACCCATAGTCATACCAAGTCCATCCGCATCACGATAAGCCTCGGCGGCATTTCTGTTGATCTCTTCAAATCTGTCGCAGACATAATCCTCATGCGCATAAGCAAGGATCGTCTTCTGGCCTGTAAACATCTCTTCCGCAAAACCGTTCATCTCACCATATGCAAGGCTTCGCACCCTGTATAGGGGCCTTGTCTTTTTGCTCATATATCTTGTAAAAAGAATCGAAGCCGGGATCGTAAATACCATGCATAAAACCAGTGGCGGTGATACAAAACACATCATAGTAAAGCTGCCCACAACTGTTACTACGCTAGTCAGGATCTGCACCACGTCAGAAGATAAAGAGGTGCTGACAACATCAATATCATAGGAAACACGGCTTATGATATCTCCCGCAAGGTGCTTATCAAAATATTCAACAGGAAGCTCCATCAGCTTATTAAATACATCGCGCCTCATATTCCTTGCAACATATCTTCCGACATGCATCATTCCAATATTTACAAGAAAGCTAAGAAGATTGCTCCCGACATAGACAAGCAGCATTAAAAGGCCATAGTGCACCACCAGCTGCATGTCAACCATACCTTTACCAGCGCTGGCTGCAGTTATGGCTTTTCCTGCATAGTTTGGCCCTAGAAGATTTCCAATATTACTTAAAAAGGCACAGATTAGTAGTAATAACACTAACCATGCATAGTCAAACATATATTTAAACAGCCTTCTAAGGCTCTTTCTGGCATTCTTTGGTTTTTCTTTTTTACCGCCTCTATCTCCTGGTCCCGGCATTTTCATACTCCCAATTATAGTAGTTATTATTATGTGGTCTGCATCTCATAGGTCTCTCTGTATACGCTACAGCTTTCCATCAGCTCATTGTGACTTCCAAAGCCGATACATCTGCCATTGTCCATGACCATTATCTTGTCCATACCCATTACGCTGCTGACTCTTTGAGCTATGAGGATCAGCGTGCTTTCCTTGTGATTCTCCCTTATAGCTTTTCTCATAGCCGCATCTGTCTTATAATCAAGCGCACTGGAACTGTCATCAAGGATCAGTATCTGCGGCCTGCCTGCAAGGGCCCTTGCCACAAGAAGCCTTTGTTTCTGACCTCCGGATAAGTTCGCTCCCTTGATATCAGCCTGATACTCAAGTCCCTTTTCAAGCTCAGAGATATAATCATAGGCCAGAGAATCCTTAACCGCACTTTCAATCTCTTCTCTGGAAATACCCCTGCCAAAGTCTATGTTATTATAAAGAGAGTCTTTGAACACCATGTCATTCTGGAAGACTACGCCAAAGAGCTGTCTTAACTCATCTTTGTCAAAAGAGCTGACTTTCCTTCCGTTTATCCTTATAACGCCCTCGTCCACATCGTAGAATCTCATTAAAAGATTTATGATCGTAGTCTTGCCACAGCCGGTAGGACCGATGATACCAAGGCTCTCACCCTTCTTTAAGCTAAAGCTTATGCCATCGATAGCCTTTTCTCTCTTACCACCGGCAAAAGCGCCTTTAGTCTTACTCTCTTTTCCATAAGAAAAGCTAACATTATCAAAGCTTATAAAATCAGATGAGTCTGCGTAATCCTCTTTTTCCTGCATCCACTCATCATCAGCACTTAAAACGCTGTCGATTCTGTCGGCACTGGCACTTGCCTTGGAAAGGCTCATGAATATTCGGTTAAGTCCCATGACACCCATAGTTATCATGTTGAAGTAGGTCAAAAAAGCCAGGATCACACCGGGCTGTATAAGTCCGTCGTCAACTCTTTTTGCGCCATATATAACAACCAGAGTAAGGCCGATATTAAGACACATCTGCATAAACGGTCCCGGAATCGCCATGACTGTTCCGGCTTTTACATCGCTTCTTGCCATCTCGCTGTTGGCATCACTAAATCGCCTTTTTTCATAATCAGTCTTGCTAAGAGCCTTAACGACTCTGATCCCCGTGATATTCTCACGCATGATCCGAACGACGGTATCGAGCTTTTGCTGCACTTTGGTATACATAGGAATACCCTTTGATGAGACAATGAGTACGATTCCTATCAGGAAAGGCAGCATGATTATCAGGATCATGGCCAGATGAAAGTCCATAAAAAGAGTCATCACAACTCCGCCAAAGAGCATCATAGGTGCTCTTACGCAAAGGCTCTGAAGCTGCTGTACCGCGGACTGTACATTGTAGCTGTCAGATGTCATCCTGCTTATAAGGCTTGGAAGCGAGAACTCATCGAACTTATCTCCCGAGAGATTCGCTGTCTTTTTGAAAAGATCTCCTCTTACATCGTAGCTGACCTTATGGGCGTTATAAATTGCCTTTTTGTTGGCCATTACGTTGAACTGCCTGCAAAAAACTGAAGCAGCAAACATAAGCAGCCCCCAAAGAATCACCTGCCCAAGATTCTTTGAAGGTACTACTGTATCAATCATGTATTCCAAAATATATGGAAGCGTAAGCTCAGACATCGTTCCAATGAGCTTAATGAATATAGCAAGAAAGATTGCCCCTTTATACTTCCCCATGTATCTGAATATAAGCTTCATTCTAGTTTGCTCCTCCCCAGTAATATGATCCCTTACACTGTCCCCACAGATCATTTCATAAGCAGATTGTAGAGGGTTGGCGCAAAGCCAAACTCCTGAATCATGCTCTCAATCTCCTTCTTGGCAGATTCGATCTTGGATTTAGGTGTTGTAGGCCTTCTGACAGCTCTTATAAGAAGGTTTTTGGGAGTATTATCAAAGTCTACAAATTCAAGTATCTGGGTTTTATATCCCTGACACTCTAATATATTGGCTCTTATTGCATCTGTTGCAAGAGCGCAGAACCTCTCTTTTATAATACCGTATCTTGAGAGGATGTTAAGATCCTCAGTCTTTATCTGCTTATTAAGTTCGTGCTGGCAGCATGGAACAGAGAATATCATCTTGGCATTCCACATAACTGCATTGTATAAAGCAAAGTCTGTTGCTGTATCGCACGCATGAAGTGTTATAACCATATCTACGTCAAATGGTGTCTTATACCCATTGATATCTCCAAGTTCGAAGTGAAGCTTATCATAGCCGTATTTCTTAGCAGCTTCATTACAGTTTTTGATAACGCTTTCTTTAAGGTCAAGACCTATCATGTTAACTTCTATATTCTTTATCTTGGTAAGATAATAATAGACTACGAATGTAAGATATGACTTGCCGCAGCCAAAGTCTATAACATTAAGCTTAGTAATATTGCCTTGGGATATCTCATCATCAAGGATCTCAATGAACCTGTTGATCTGTTTATATTTGTCATACTTGGACTTAACAACGCTTCCATCGGAAGTAAATACACCCATATCAACAAGCGGGGGGATTTTCATGCCTTCTTCAAGGATATAATTCTTTTTGCCTTCAAGAGCTTTCTTATTAAGGACAACCTTATCATCAGCCTTCTTCTTAACTTTATAGGTAGCCTTACCCTTCTTGGATATAAGGATTATATGCTCTTCAGAATCAGACATTCCGTTGATCTGCTTGAAAAGCCCCTCTGTAAGCTCATAACATCTGGATGCGATATCTTTTTTACTAAGGTTCTCATGGAACACCTGAGTCTTGGTGTACTTGGATATCTGGTACTTGGCACCAGGCTTGATCTCTACAACAAGCTTTTTGAACTCGTTGGTACCACGTGTCGGATTACTGATGATCATCTTCTTAACATCAGCATCTACCATCATTTTAATATATTGTTCTAATTCATTCATAATCTAAACCTCATGTTGCTAATAAAACGAGTGACTAATAGTTCAAATTGATGTAGCTAGCGTCATCAATACTGGTGAACTACATATCAGTTCTTATTGCTATCTTTAAACATAAGTGCAAAAGCAATAACCAGCATTCCTGATGCAACTAGTATAGCTTTTTCATTATATATATCGCAGAAATATTTGCCGACAATAGCTCCTATGATAAAAAATAATATGCATCCATAATATGTCATCGACTTAGTAAGCATATTTCTGTCTTTGTGTATTATATACTGGCATAGGCTTTGGGTTCCGCTTCTAAGATTGCCTGTGCACATAGTCGTAGCCATTGCATATCCATGGAACTTGGCAAATGTAGCGACCTGAGTTCCGCAGGTAAAAGAGATAAGTGAATTGACCATAAGATTCATGCTCTGGGGCATGAACGCACAGATAACAAGCGCTATTATTTCCAGTAGTAGAGATATCTGCCTCCAATGGAACAATCCCTCTTTGTTATTCTTGAGCCTTATTATCTCTGATATTACTACTCCTATTGCAAAAGCTGTTATAGGTACAAGATAGTGCAGAGCTTTGGATATATTAAGTCCGGCCATATTTATAGCCATAAGAACTATATTGCCTGTCTCTGCATTAGCAAATACCCCGCCCCTGCATATATATGAATATGTATCCATGAATCCGCCTGCAATCGCCAGAACCACTGCAAGAGCAAAGGATTCAGACATCTGTTTATGCTCTTTCATGTTTATCTTGCCTTTCTGATATCCTTAAATAATGTGAAAAATGTAACTCTGTAAAAATCCAAGTTTCCCAGTCAGAAAGTTCTTTACAGCCGTGTGATATAACCGCGAATATCTTAAGATTTTTATCAAAGTGTATTATACTCCAACTTTAATTCATATGGCATACCAATTATAAACTGTTATATCTCAAATAGAACATAAATTCTTTATAATTATATAATTCCTATTTAATTGGATCTCTGTTCTATCTGTGCTATAACATAGTCACAAGGAAATGATAGTTCTTTTCCTTAAGAAAAAACAAATAATGATTTATCACAGTAAGGAGATGAATATTATGATAAGAACAAGAAGAAATCCAAATTATAACGGAAGGTATTATAACGATGCGTTCGATTTTATGGACGACATGCTCGGAAATTTCTGGGGAACAGGACTTGAATCCACCAGCAACATGAGAACAGATGTCATAGAAGAAGCTGATGATTACAAGCTGATCACTGATCTTCCGGGATTTACTAAGAGCGATATCGGCATCTCTTTAAAGGAAGACATCCTGACAATAACAGCCAGCCACAAGGATGCTGATAACAAGGATGCTGAACCTAAGTACATCAGAAGAGAGAGAGTTCAAAGCTCCTACGAAAGATCCTTCAGAGTAGAGAATGTTACAGCTGAAGATATCAGCGCTTCTTATGAAAACGGTGTACTTACTGTAACAATCCCTAAGAAGCAGCCGGCAGAGCCTGAAACCAAGAAGATTGCTATTTCCTGATACTAAGGTTTAAGAAATGCTACTTTAATGGTATGTAGTCTCTCTTTGAAGTTATTACCTTAACTTTAGATGATAACAATAATTCATACGAGCAGTTTTACGCCCGGGATTTATATGACAGCTATATAACTGCCATTTATTGAAAGGAAGTGTTTATTATGTTGATGCCTATGTTATGGAGAAATGATCTTGATGATATTATGGATCCCTTTGATATGTGGGACCGCGAAGCTGATAGCTTCTTTGGCAACGACCTGATGCATTTCGATACTATGAAGACCGATGTTATCGAGGAAGACAATGATTACAAACTTAAGGCCGATCTCCCCGGATTTAACAAAGAAGATATCGGTATCGACCTTAAAGGCGGCGTACTTACTATACAGGCTTCTCACAAGGAAAATAATGACGAAAAAGATTCAAAAGGTAAGTATGTAAGAAAAGAGCGTCGTGAGATGTCCTATCACAGGAGCTTTACAGTAGGTGATGACATGAAGCCTGAAGATATAAATGCCGCATATGAAAACGGCGTCCTCACAGTAACCCTGCCAAAGAAACAGCTGGAGCAGAAAAACGAAGATGTAAAAAGGATTGAAATAAAGTAAATTGAAATAAAGTAAATTGATCTACTGCCCCGCTTTTGAGGGCAGAAAGAATCCCCCGACTTAGCCCACAGATGTCTTTCTGGGAAGCAGAGTCGGGGGATTTTTATAGCCTCTTTTTTATAATATTTACAATTTAAGCTGTAACAGCTTTAAAAATGCATCCAAATGCAACAGCAAGAAGTACGAATGGGATTATAAGGAAAGCGCCGATGCCTACGATGAATCCGATCAGGATAACCGGGAATGCAATAACTGCAATTAAAACACCGATCATTTTCAGAAGGCCCCATGTTGCTTTTAATGCAAGTGATATAAAGCCTCCAACCATACTAAGAATGAATAATACAAATAGAATAATTGATATTGAAAACATAACATGCTCCTTTCTATCATAAGCTGATTTTTACAGATGTTAACCGCTACCGGCTATTGCCGGCTGGAAATAGATTCCTTTTATGAGTATCATAATAGCTCAAATGCATATGATAATACATAGCATTATCTGCAAATTAACCCTTTATAATTTGCTCATAGCGCAGTTTTGCAACAAAGCACATTATAACACGAATCCAGTGTATATACACGCTATATAGACATCCTGCAGTAAGAAATGTTCAAAGTAAAGAGCAGCTTGCCAATAAATAGTCTTGTCGTATCAGTTTATTCTTTTCTTAGATTCTTTCTTTTAATCACAGCATAAAAAAAGCAAGGCCGGCAGGTCAATCCTACACTTGGATCTACCTGCCGGCTTGCATATTAGCTTAACTATTATGAAAAAGAAAAATGTAACAGCCTAATACTATCGTCTAACTATCAGTTATCTGATAAAAGCCAGGATCTTAAGAAAGAAGCCGGATTTGATACCTGCAAAGATAAGTCCTGCAAGGATTACAAATACTGATGCTACAGCAGCTGCAGTAGCTACCGGGTTATGATGTGGTGTATCTCCCTGCGCTGTATCTGACTCTTCGATTGTAGTACTCTCTCCCTGCTCAGTAGTAGTCTGGCCTTCGCCTTCTGTTTCTAAGGACTGTGTGTTATCAGACTGATCTGATTCAACGTTTTCTTCTGTACTTTCTGCAATATCTGTATCCTGAGTAACTTCTGCAACAAGTTCCTGTGTATCATCACCACCATTATCTGATGAACCGGTTGCATTGCCTGCGTTACCTGTAGATGTACCTGAAGATGTTCCACTAGGCTGTGGTCTTGTAGCACCAGCTACTTGACCGGGAGTATTGTCTGCATCTGCAACCAGTGTTCCATCCTGAGTAGTCGTGCCGCTTCCTGATGATGTTCCAGATCCTGTAGTAGTACTATTATCTGAAGTATTACCGGAAGCTGTTGTTGAGCTTGTACTGCCTGTTGAATAACTTGTGTTTCCTGTTGATGAGCTTGATCCTCCTGTAGTGCCTGTTCCGGATCCTGTGCTACTTGAAGTATTGCCTGTTCCGGAACTCTGTGTTGATCCTGAAGAACTATTACTTTCTGTATTTGTATTATCAGTATTAGTATTTCCAGAATCTTTGTTATCTGTATTTGTGTTATCGGTGTTACCTGTTTCCTGATTATCTGTTTCCTTATTGTCAGTATTGGTATTGCCAGTTTCCTTGTTGTCATCTGTAGGATCATCGCCAGGTGTATTGTAGTTTGAACCTACTTTTCTTACAACAATACCATCAACTCTAGATGTAGCGCCTGCTGCAAACTCTATAGTAAGCTGACCATCAGTTACACTTACTGTATAAGTTCCTATACTATAAGTAGATGCTGCATTAGATACAGTTACTGCAGTACCCTCTATAGTAGCCTTAACAGTTGATTTGTAATATGAACCTGAAACAACATCAACTTCATAACTGCCGCTTTCTACATCAACAACAAATGTCTGACCATCAGGAATTATGAAATCAGTATATACATTCTTGGGGATCACGCCCTGAGTATATTCATAGCTTTCTGACCTTCCCTGACATGTGGCTGTTCCATCTGTAAAGCCGTAGCCTTTTTCCTTGGAATATGTAAGTCCAAGGCTGTCAAGCGTTTTGCTACCGCCTTTAGGATTGGCTGTCAGTGTAGTCCAGCCATCAGCGCCTGTTCCTGAAGATATACCAAAATCAAAGCTGTAAAGAGCTTCATATCTTACTACAAGATTAAGAGTGAATGTCACATCTGTGCCATTAATAGTACCAGGAACTTTATAAGTTGCAGATGTGTTCATATCTACCTTGGAAGTATCATATGATGCCTGTGCCTGTTTAACTGCTCCGCTATAATAGGTCGCTGCAACTGTATCCGGAAGATAGTCTTCTACTTTGCTGCCATATACAGCTTCTACATAGACATCATCTGCAGATACGATGTAGTCGTCTACTACGATAACTTTTACTGTTACACAGTTCTCATCGCCTTCTACAGATCCTTTAAGGGTGTACTCTCCTACTTTGTTAAGTTCAAGTGAAGATGTATCCCAGGTTACGTTTACGCTGTCAGATGTTCCGTCAAGGAATGTTGCCTCTACAGTCTCAGGCAGTGTTACGCTGCCTCCGACTATAACAGTGATATCGTCAAGCTTTGCATAACCTGTTGCTCCGTTTTCAATTACGTTAACTGTAATCTCTACAGTCTTTGAACAACCCTTAAGTGTTACATCAGCCTTGTAACTTCCAACAGCGCTCATATCAATCTTGGATACGTCTATACTCTTTACTGCAAGATTTGATACGTTGCCGTTTTGATCCTTAACTGCATATGTTTCTTTTAATGAGATGATATAAGCTTCAAGAGCATCATCGTCATCAAATTTCATGGAACCTGGTATATCAAAAGAAACATCTGTATCAATTACAGTAGATACATCAATACCGCTTGTGATAGTGAGTGCCTTGGAATTATAGGAATCCTTACCATCTACAATTGCTGCTATCTTGTATGAATAGCTGTGACCTGCTTCTACATCCTTATCAGTATATACGTATCTTCCTGTTGTATCAGCATCGTCCTTGTTTGTAGCATCGTCCTTAGTACTTGAAGCTTTGCTTTCAGACAGATAGTTGTCATAATCTACGTCTTTGATCTCGATTCCTGTAAAATACATGGAACCATATCCGCTCTTACTGGTCTGTACTACGATATTAAGAGTTCCGTCTGATACTGTAACTGTAGCTGTTATCTTATCAATAGTTATATCACTCTTGCCATGACGGAAATTATTAATAGTAGATACTGTCTCTCCTTCGCAGGATATAGCCTGATAGTAAGCTCCTGATCCGTTTGCTACTATAAATGTTACTTCATAGGTTCCGTTTGGAAGATCTGCATCAAACTCTGCACTTCCATCTGTCTCAAAACCAAATACGGAGTCATACAGAAGATCTGCGTTGTCTTCATCAGTCCATGATCTGTAAGTTTTATTTGATAAAATATTCTTCTTAATAGTTTCACTACTAAAGCCATATCCTGTATCTGAGCTATAAGCAGTATCTGCAAGTACCTGTGTATAGCCATCTTCGACTCTTCCGTTACCAAAGTCAAACTTAAGATATACAGGCTCTGATTCAGAAGAACCTGATCCGGATGATGATCCACCTTCAGAAGCTTTGACCATATCATCTGTATCAATTTCACCTATCTTAGTATAGTCACCTACTGTCTCATTGCCATCAGAATCTACTGTTACATCAGCTCTGTATACGCTATATCCCTCTACATCGTGACCATATACTGATCCATCACATGCCTTAGTATAAAGAACATCAATACTATTTGAGCTTACATCGCCTTCTGAAAGTTTCGATGTTACAAGGCCTTCTGATATCAGATAGCTTGTATGTGCAGGCTGATTGTATCCAACATTCTGCCATGCAATAGCTTCTCTGTACTGAAGATCTGTAAGTGAACATGGGATCACATAATCTGTAGTAATTGTTGTAGAGTAGATTCTGATCTTTGATGCATCATCAGAGCATCTTGCTACTATCTCATCTCTCCAGTCACCAAGGATATCGCCTACAAGTCCTAAATTACCTTTAGTTCCATTAGAGGTTAATACTTCTGAAGATTCAAAAAGTGTGTAGGATATACCATTTTCATAGTCCCACTTCTCAATTGTTGTTGTAAGAGGCACATATGCTGCTGAGTTAAAGGTATGATCCTGCATCTCTGCAAGGAGATCACCATCCCAGTACAGTGAGAAGTTAACAGCTGGTGTGCTTCCTTCTGTAAGTATTATAAGGTTTGATCCATCTGTATCTGATGAATTAAATACACCGGACTGACCAGAATATACACTTGCATTTCTTGAATTCCAGGACGGCTCATCATTGGATGAATAGCTTGGATCTGCTATTGACCAGTACTCAGCGCCTTCTGCTGTAGGATCGATATCAGAAGCCATGCCTCGTCCTGTATCCTTACCTGTGTAGTATCCTGTAAGGATCTCACCAGTCTGAGCATCATGGATCTCAACATGATATGTTGCATTATCATGTTCATGAACATCCATTACCTCAAGTCCGTCGTTGGATGATACAAAATCACTTACATGCTCTGCATCACCATGTCCAAGTCCTGTAGAATACAGAACACTTCCATCATTATCAAGTGTAAGTGAGCCGTATATTATCTCATCTTTGCCATCATTATCTACATCAGCAACTATTACTGCGTGGTTGCCCTGGCCTTCATACTGTGAACCGGCATCGTTGGTATCGAATGTCCAGTAAGTACCGATAGACTGAGTACCGTCATCTGCTGTAGAAAGATAATATGCTGTAAGACAAGTTCTTGTATAATAGCCTCTGCAGAATACTGCAAAAGGTGTTGTTCCATTAAGATAAGCTGTACATGATAAGAATCTGTCTACTCTGTTGCCGTAGCCATCACCCCAAGCAGATACAGAGCCTCTTTCAGGAGTGTACTTAACAGTATCTATTATGGTTCCATCTTCACCGTTGAACATTGTGAAGTACTCAGGTCCGTCGAGAACATATCCTGATGTGTTACGATAATCATTTTTGGTAGAAATAGTTGCTGTATCAAGGTCAGCCATGGAGCATGCTCCGACATAACCTGTTTCTTGAAGGTCAGCGTCGTATGTTGTAGTTCCGTCAGCTGTCTTTACTGCGATCTCTGCACATCCATCCGCATCAAAATCCCATACCTGGAACTGTGTATAATGAGCACCTGAACGGATGTTAATACCCATGTCGATCCTCCACATAAGGCTGCAGGCGCCTGTTGCGAAGTTAACATCATAGGCATCAAGGAAAGTTGTTCCGGTATAGCCTGATCCTGAGTTATCCTTGGCATTGCTTGGATACCACTTAACTATAAGCTCAAGCTCTCCGTCGCCGTCAAGGTCACCCACAGACATATCATTGGCTGTATATGTACATGTAGATCCATCAGGCATAGTCTGATCAGAAGGCTTTACCAGCTGAAGCTCAAGATACTGATTGTCCCAGACCTTGGTTCCGATCGTTTTAAGACCAAGTGATGAGTCGTTGGATCCTACAACTCTGTATACATCAGAAGATGATCCGCCTTCATCGATACAGTTCGTAACACTTATATTAGTAGCGATCCTAACGTCATTACGATATACGGTAAAGGTTGTTGTAAGATTTTTGCCGCTAAAATCACCCTTGTAAGCTCTCCAGCTAAGATATACACCGCTCTTTATTTCTTTTCCCTCAGAATCAGTTGCAGTCACATAGGTGGATGCTCCTGAACTTCCGGACAGGCTTATAGCTACGAGCTGTCTGCTGGAGTATGTCTCAAGACCGCCTGCTACAAGTGTTCCAACTACAGGTGTGATGCATACCTCCGAAAGCTCACCTATACCACCTGCATTCATTGCAGCTACCTTGTAATAGTAGTGAATGTTGGTTGCGACATCATCTTTGTCTGTAAAAGTTGTCTTAGTTGTAGTACCTACTTTGGTGAATTCTTTAAAGCCCTTGTCGCTTTCGGCCTTATCACTTCTGTAGATCACATACTTGATAACCTTGTCAGAGATATCATTAGCATCCCATGAAAGAGATATATAGTTCTGAAGCTCTGATGCATCTTCCTTAGGGCTTGTACATTCTACATTTTTGACTGCGCCAGGAACTGCTACTGATGGATCGATCATCTCCTGTGTTACGATGTTACTTGCAGGAGACTCTACTCCGTCTGCTGTAGTACATGTCATATAGTAAGAATATGTCTCGCCAAGGTCAGCAACCATAGCTCTGCAGTCAAGATCTTTTTCTACAAGCTCATCTGCTGTATAGGTCTTAGCAACACTATAATCTGTATCAGAACTCGTCTTTTGGTATACTGTATAGCTCTTTGCCTCTTCTACAGTATTGAATGCAAACAGGAAAGAAGCTGTAGTATCTGTAAAGGAAAGCTCTGTGATAGTAAGGTTACCGGGTGCTGTAAGAAGGCTTGTGATAGTAAGACCATTGATGTAATTGTTGGTTCCGCCTACTACTATGTTAAGCTGTCCGTCTGTTACGTTAACAGTGGCTGTACATGAGCCAAGAGACTGCTTGCAGGCAATGGATCCTATAGATACGCCCTCTGCAGTATACGCACACTTGATAGTGCTGGTACCTGGCAACAAGTCTCCTGCATAGATAGTAACTTCGTAGCTTCCGTTAGGAATATCTACTGCAAATTCACCTGCTCCAAGGCAGAAATCGTCTGCCATATCAGATGAGTCAGCCTTGCCGTTGCCGCTTCTATAACGGCCGTTGCCAGGCGCTTTGATCCAGCCGTATCCTACTGAGGAGCTATAGCTCTGGCTCTGTGTTACGCCGTTCCATCCCTCCATTGTAGGGGATGAATTGTAGTTAAAGTCGAATCTGTATCCGGCATTCTTGGTTGTAGCTTCTATATAATCTGAAACTTCGCCAAGGCCGTAGCTGTTATAAGCTGCAACAGCATATACGTAGGTAACTCCTGCGCCGCAGTTAGAGTCTGTATATGTACGCTTTGAGGATACAGAATATTTCTCAGCCTTGGTAAAATCAATATCTTCTGCCTTCTGGCCATCTTCAAGAACAGCTCTGTAGATATAGTAAAGCTCTGCGCCTTCTGCGCTGTCCCATGAAAGAGATACGCTTGTAGAACCTTTACTGGTTATCTCAAGTCCTGTAACCTTGGAAGGAGCATCCGTTGCTGCTGTTATTTCAACAAGTGATGCAAGAGCGTCAAGCTGATCATTGCAGGTTCCTACAAGCTTATACTCATTGTCAGTATTATCTGCATAGTCAACGATACCCTGCGCAACTGCCTGCGAGAACTTGAATGCGCCATACCACTGAAGGTGAGTAGCATCTGAAGATCCGCCTGTATATGCGCCTTCTGAATAGTCACCAGCTTCTACACCTGTCAGGAAAAGAGCTTTGGCACCCTCTGCACCAAGGCTTTCGCAGATATCACCTGAACGACTTGTAAGGTCAATGATCGGAATATCATATTCTCCTGCAAGTGATATCATAACCTGACGATATGCTTCAAAGTCTGATTTCCATGTAAGTCTGCCATTTGAATCATAAGTATAGCTGTATCTTGAAACAGGTGTAACGAGTATGGGTGTTGCACCTCTTTGATAAGCACCTCTTACATACATCATGATCCATTTGGAAAAATCTGATGTTGACACATATCTGTTAGGGCGGGATGCTGTTGCATCATTGTGCCCCCACTGTATGAAGAGATAGTCTCCTGCGCCGATATCTTCAAGGATATCTTCAAGTTTACCTTCTTCAACATAAGATTTACTGGAACGTCCGCCTATAGAGCGGTTCTCTATTGTAGCATTTTCTGCTTCATATACCTGTGACTGGGAAAAAGAGGCATTTACTGCTTCTCTTTCTTCTACAAGATCACCAAACCAGTTGCTAAAAGTCTGTCCCCATCCTGTCTGAGGATAGTAATATGCATCATAGGTCTGAACTGTAGAATCCGATGCCACATATAGTGTAGGCTTGGAAGATGCATAATCTGTTGAAAGTCTTGTGATAACAACTTCCTTGATATATACGGATGAAGTAGCTGCATCTGATATAGATGTTGCAGATCCTGATGCAAGGAACTTCATATTAAGGGTTCCGTCTATAAGACTCACTTCATAAGATGCAGTTGCCTCACCGCCTGCGGATATATTAATACCGCTTACCTGTCCGATATCCTCTGCTTCAAGATAAGCAGAATATGAAGATCCAGTCGGGTTAGCAAAAGTAACTTCAACCTTGTAATCAGCATTATAAAGGTCTACGTCCAGTGTAGAAGTGTTCTCATAAGTATAGACACCATAACCTGAGCTTTCAGTTTCAGTCCATACCTTGGACCTGATCTCAAGGTAGTTCTCAGAGTCACTTACATAGGAAGCACTTCCTGTAGAGACATTGGCCTTTCTTTCGTAATATACGCCGCCTGACCAGCCCGTAGGGTCGGTATTATAGTCTACATCGCTAAAACCGTATCCCTTGTCGCTACTATATGTATCTTCGGAAGAGATATTGCCATCTGTTCCAAATACAAAGTCTGCAACCTGAGTATCGCTTGTAAAGTTCTCATATCCGTCATCACCCTGATCAGACATAGGTGAAGTGGTCCTGCCTGCGCCCAAGACGGCGCTTTTAGTCTTGGATTTATCTTTGGTCTCATCATCCGATGCACCAGTTGAAGCACTCGATGCTGCATCAGAAGAGTCTCCTGTTGACGCACTTGATGATGCATCTGCACCATCTTCTGAATCTTCAGCTGTTGCTGCATCAGAAGTCTCCTTAGAAGATGAATCAGAACTTCCCTGAGCCGGATCATCCTCTGCTGATGATGCTGTTGCTGCATTATCAGAGCCTTCAGATCCTGTACTATCTTCTGCACCGGACCCTGTCCCTGATGAGTTATCTGTAGAACCCTGAGAGCTACTATTCTGCTCATCAGAAGATGAAGACCCTGATGAGCTACCAGCCTCTGCGTTTAGATCATCTCCCAGATCTGACAATTGCTCAGCATATGAAACAGTTGATATGCCTGATAAAACTGCAGGCTCTAGCACGACCAGCGACATTATGATAGCCAGAACGCGCTTCGTTCCCCATTTTTTGTTAAACATGCTTGCTCCTTCCCTTTTGTATAGTTTTTAGATGTTTTGTATTCTATAGATATATATTGCCCCTTATACAAAACCGCTTTTAATTGTAATTTTATATGGGATGAGCGGCATGTTTCCATGCAGACAGGTTCAAAGACTTTGCAATATTGACCTTTTTAAAAAATGCTAAATTATTTTGCATAGAACAAAGGAGCATATCTTTACATGGCGGTCTACAATGTTTCGAACATCTAAAGCACGGATATGTAAAATTTATTAAAACTTAATATATCCAAGGCTCAAATCTATTGAATCATTGTTCTATTTGTGATAGAACATAAGTAACAAAAGTATGATCTATTACTTAATAAAATGCAGAAATATTAAGGCATTGTCGAAAGGAGGCGATGCTTATGGCAAAGAGAGATTATTATGATGTCCTTGGCGTAAGCAAGAACGCTACTGATAAAGAGATTAAGTCAGCTTATAGGAAGCTGGCTAAAAAATATCATCCGGATACAGCAGGCAGTGATGAACAGTCCAAGAAGAAGTTCGAGGAAATTGGCGAAGCCTATGCAGTACTAAGTGACCCTGAGAAAAGGAAGCTATATGATACTTATGGCTTTGCAGCATTTGAAAATGGTGGCCCGCAAGGCGATAGTAATAATAGCTCCTATTCAGGTTTTTCAGGCAATGGCAGATATTATACCCACTTTACTAATGATCCCGGAGATATGGATGATATATTCGGTGATCTGTTCGGAAGCATGTTCGGCGGTGCACGCTCTTCAGGCAAAAGATCTTTTCATTTTAATAAAGGTCCTTTTAGTTATAGCAGCGAAGATGAAGGCTATTACAATGATGCCTATAGTGGCGGGTCCTACTATGAAGGCAGTTCACCCTTTGAAGGGGCAGATACAGGAATGCTAGATATCCATTCTAATATAGATGTCTCTTTTGACGATGCAGCCTTTGGAGCAGAAAGAAGACTCCAGATCACAGAAGGTGATGGCAAGACAGTGACTTTGCAGGTCAAGATACCTGCCGGAATCGAAGACGGCAAGAGTATCCGATTAAAGGGTAAAGGCAATCGTATGGGGCGAAAGTCAGGAGATCTGTACCTCAAAGTACATATCCTTCCAAAAGACGGCTTCGAAAGAAAGGGCTCTGATGTCTATACTATAGCAAGAGTACCATTTACTACAGCTGTCTTTGGCGGGGAGGTAATGGTAGATACACTTTACGGCCAGGTAATGTGCAAGGTCCCTGCCGGCATGCAGTCAGGCGGCAAAATAAGGCTTAAGAATAAAGGCGTACCTGTAATGGGCCACAAAGATAGGAGCGGCGACCAGTACGTGACCATAGAAGTCATAGTACCCAAAAACCTCTCTAACCAGGCCTGTCAGAAGCTCAAGGAATTTGAAAAGCTTGCAGGATAAGTAATCGTAATATTCGCAATATATGAACAATAAATAATCATAAATGATAAGCGGTCATACCTCCAATAAACTACGATATATTTATTGGAGGTATAGTTATGCAACAAATGGTATATGCAGTCTATGTAGTACTGCCTGTTATCTTGTTATGGGGAGCAAGATTTACAGGACATGGGAAATTCAACGATGAATTTCTGTCTTTGGAGCAGTCCAAGATGTTGCAAGGATTCCTTGCTATATGCATCATGCTCCATCACATCGCACAAAAGACCTGCGCGCCTTGGATGTATCCGCCAAGTCGTATAGTACACGGTCTTGATATCTTTGTGCCAAGTGGATATCTATTGGTATCCGTCTTTTTGTTTTTTAATGGATATGGGGTTTACAAAAGTTTCCACGCAAAAGAAAATTATCTGAAAGGATATGTAAAAAGAAGAATCCTTCCTGTAGTTCTGGCTCTTTACACTACTACTTTTATCTTCTTCATTGCAAGACTTCTTGTTGGCGAGAAGATGGATGCAAATCAGGTACTGCTCTATCTTACAAGTATTGACCTTTGCAATCCCAACACCTGGTACGTGATCGTATTACCATTCCTTTACCTGTTTTTCTATATTTCATTTAAGATCTTTAAGAAAGACGGCCTCGCAGTCCTTTCTACAACCGCATTCGTTGTCTTATATCTGCTTCTGGGAACCAGTATAGATCACAACGATTTCTGGATAAGAGGAGAATGGTGGTATAACTGCGTATTCTTATTCCCGATAGGAATCATCTTTGCAAAATTTGAAAATAAGATAATCCCGCATCTCAAAAAGTATTACTGGGTATATCTTATCGCAGCACTTGCCGCATACTATCCGCTCTACAGATACTCAGATTTTATCTGCAACATATTTGGCTATTACGGCGAGAACTGGGGTGCACCTGATACGATACTGAGAAGAAGGATAAGCCTTCTGTCACAGATAGTTCTAACATCAGAATTTGTATTCTGTGTACTGCTTCTTAATATGAAACTTAAGATTGGCAACAAGTTTCTTAAGTTCATGGGAAGCATCACACTTGAATTCTATCTGATCCACGGTCTGTATGTAGAGCTCTTTGGATGGCAGTTTGATGGCGGAGTTCCATCTCCTTACCATATCAAATATGTGATCGTATATGTCCTTGTAGTATTTGCCCTTGGCGTAGCATCTGCTGTTCCACTAAAGATGCTGCACGAACTTATACTTGGCAAAAAGAAAGCCGGGCCTGCTTCTAAGAAGCAGCTTAAGGCAAGCTGATCTATGATTATATGCCTATCTATTATCAGATCAATCTGCTTATAATGTGACATTACACAGTTTTTTATCTAAAATCCCCATAAAAAAGCCGCCTCCATAAGGAAGCGGCTTTTTAAATTGATCATCATCTAATTAACGAACATCATCATGTCTGAATCTTAACTGAACCAGATTGTTATCTGCTGCAAGTGCCTTGACAACAAATATGATAGATATGATTCCTGATACAGCACCAAGAACTGTCTGATCCTCAACATTAGTATTATCGAATGATGCATATACTCTTGAATACATATCACCATAATAAATAGCTGCGAAAATATAAGAAATTGTTGTGCCCCATCCACCGAACAGAAGAGATACTGCTAAAGGAAGTACCCATAAAAATCTGTAAATATTAACATCAAGTTCGAATGCTCCAAGTACCTTTACTTTAGATACCCCTGTTGTTACGATCGTAGCCAGGATAAAGATGTTGAGAATCGGAACCCATCCAAGTCCCGGGCTCTGATAACCAAGCTTTCTGAAGACCTTCACGAAAGCAAGGGATGATAACACATATAAAAGTGCTAAGATAACAAATCCCCCAAATATAAATCCACCAAATAAACCAAATAATAATTCCATAAACTTTTTTCCTCCTAAAACTAAAGCGGTGTTTCTTGATACGACAACTATACTATGTCATAAGACATAAATAAATATACAAAAACAGCAAATTAAAGGGGGTTATTTTGTATTTTTGTTATATTTTTCACAAGGAGACAGGTTTTATCTGGCTTTGGAGATACCATTACGTCCAAGTATAAGGATTAAATCAGATATTATCTCTTGTAATGTTTTTGACCCATTTATAGCTAAAATATCTTTTGAACACAAAAGGCCACTTTACAAACTCATCTGTAAGAAGAAGGAAATATACCCACTTGACAGGAAGCTTTAAAACAAAAGCGGCTATAAAACCAAGCGGTACGGCATAAACCCACATATCGATCGTGTCACAGATAAAGCCAAACCTTGTATCTCCGCCCGCTCTGAAAACACCTACTATTATAGATGTATTAACAGTCTGTCCCATACAGTAATAGCTTTGAAGCATGAGCATGAACTTAAGAAGGTCTTTGGCCTGAGGTGTCAGTGAAGCTCCTGATACTATAAGCGGCGATACCAGTAGTATGATAAGACCACCTATTAGTCCTGTTACCGCTGATAGTATGACTAGTCTGTGAGCTCCTGCTTTTGCTTTTTCAAAATCATTACGTCCAAGCATCTGACCTAAAATGATACCTGTTGCTGATGCAAGGGCAAATCCTACTACCGTTCCAAAATTCCTTGCAACTGTTACAACAGAATTGGCAGCAACAACGTCCGAGCCCAGATGACCCATTATGATAGAATACGTAGAATATGCAAGTCCCCAGGATACATCATTTAAAACTGCAGGTATTGCAATCTTAAGAAAATCTCTCCACAAGAGCTTATTACTTTCAAATATCTTGGCAAAGTTTAATTTGACATCCTTGGATTTTTTGGAAAAAACAAGGCAGATCACAAACTGGATAAAACGTGACAGGCTGGTACCAAGAGCAACTCCTGCTATCCCCAGCTTTGGCATTCCAAAAAGTCCGAAGATAAATACAGCATTAAAAAAGACATTGAGAACAGGTGCTGTGATACTAATGATAGTAGCTTCAGAAACTCGTCCTATACTTCTAACTACAGCTATGTATACTTCTGATATACACCAGAATATAAGGCCAAATGAAACAATCCTTAAATAGGTGATACCAAGACCTATTATCTCTTCTTCAGGAGTAAATAACAGCATCATATATCTGGGAATAGTGACAGAGCAAAGCGTCACCAGGATTCCAACTATAATCGTAATACGAAGAGCTATACCCTGGACCTTCTCTACGGCTCTTGGATCACCCTTGCCCCAGTACTGGGCACAGAGCATAGTAGCACCTGTTCCCATTCCGTAGATAACCATACTTATAACATTTACATACTGCACGGCAAGTGCAGATGCAGATAGAGCGCTCTGCCCGACATAATTGAGCATGATAACATCAGCCGATGATACGGCTGCGCTTAATAGATTCTGTATGATTATGGGGAATACTATCCTCCATAGATGCCTGTAAAAAGATGTGTCGATCAGTTTTTTCCTTGCTTCCACTTCTACTACTATTACTCCTAAACTATCCATTTAATTTATTGTCAGTATATACAGCAACGTCTATTTATACGCAAATTTATTGCATGACATACTTCTCTAGAGGATTCTAGCATATATAGCTTATTTAATCACTTGAATACCACTTTTTTTACATAAAATTTTAGTAAATTACTAATACAAAATCAGCGGCAAGATACCATGATCATATTCAGTAATGTGGTCTTAATCTAGTCTAATTCGCCGTTTTTACTGTTTTATATATATAACAATTGATATATACTAAATTCATAGTAGAGCTCATGTCATGAGCGGCTAATGATCCGACATTAGTGGCAACAACGCCATATATTCAAACGCAAAGGGGAATTATAAGATGAGACAATTTTTAACATTATCAGGTGGATTTGGTTTTGGAAGTTTTACTATTGTGGCTATCGATTACATAATAACTTCTCTTACACTTGTCAAAATACTGAAAAATATTGGATATCCAAAAAGCGAATATGCCTGGATCCCTGTATTTAACATCTACGTGCTGGCAACCGTTATGACAAAAGGCATTAAATCAACCAACGCATTCTTTGTTAATATTCCGACTAACCGATACCGTCTTGGGTGGCTTGTTATCATGCTCCTTAGTATTATCCCAAAACTTGGAACTCTTGCACTTCTTGCAAGGATATTCTATTATGGAGATCTGTATGCAAGAGTATATGCATCTTTAGAGCATGATAGTGTTGATAACTATAATGGTATTGGAATCATCTCCGCACTCGTACCTATCATTGTAGTCATAAAGACTCTTTCTGCACCTGATATGCCTATCAAAGTTGAGCATAGAAACGCGGATATAATTGAATTATAAATTCAAGAAGTCATTTAGTGTGAAGTTTTAAATTTGAAAGTGTTCAACTTTCAAACCCAAATTGATGACGCGAGCTCCATCAATTTGAACCATTAATCACTCGCTTTGCTCGCGACATGAGGTTAAAAATGTATAAAGAATTTGAAAGCTGGCTTGATGCTACAATAGAAAAAGGCCTTCCTGTTGGGAATATAAGGTAAATAGTATAATAAATTATAATTAAGCCATATTTTAAGCGGAGTGTGCATTGATTATATATAATTAAACTTTATAATCAAACAT
>NZ_FOER01000026.1:0-17392 GCF_900110805.1 Butyrivibrio sp. TB
AGACGATTGGTCCTGACAATGCTAGAAGTTTTTTAGTGTCTTGCCTTACAATAACCCAGTTGTCTAAGCGTTTGAGACTGCCTCTTATCTGGTTGTCTTTTTCTTCAAGCGTTTGCTTTATGAAATCTCTTTCGAGTCTGTTGAACTGAGCATGTACTCCTCTTTCAAACTCAGCCATCTCGAAAGGATTCTTTGCAAAAGATTCCTTAATTTTTACAAGTTTTTCTTCCACTTCTTCCCAAATTTGTTTTATACTGTCCATAAGGACACCTCCTGCATTTTTTGTTTTTGCCAACAAATATGTTAACACAGAAGGTTGTCCTTTTTTATTGTGTACAATTATTTTACCATTATCTATTAATCCTACAAAAACTTTACCCTAGCCAGTTGGACCCCGGGCAGAATGAAAAACTCCATCTATCATGCTCATGAAGTTAATAAAACGATTAAAAAGCATGGCAAGAATCTATATACTGTCCGTCTCTGCAAATCCTTTGGTGATACTGCTATATCCAAGTGCGAAGTCAGTAAAGGAATATATCAGGGGTATTTCTGTGTTAGAATAAATGGTGCAGTATACTCGAATGCTTTGTATAGGGGGACACGTTCCTCAGTGAAATCTTCGAGTATATTTCACTGATAAAGTTTTTAGACAAGATGAAGAGGTTTAAGGTGCAGATAGAATATATTAAAGATTTTGATGACGACAGATTGTCGGTATATAAGGATCTTAATGAGTCGCAGCTTCGCCATTATTATGAACCTGATGGCGGAGTTTTTATTGCGGAGAGTTTGAAAGTCATAGACAGGGCGTTTAGCTTTCCATGCGTACCGGAGTCTATCCTTGTGGAAGAGGAGAAATTAAGCCATCCGGAATATATGGAGCTTATAGAGCGCATTACTTCTTATAATGAGAGTCTTTCATCTGGTGATAGCAAGGTATCTGTATATGCCGTAGAGCATGACAAGCTATCAGCTATAACAGGATACAATCTTACAGGAGGTATCCTTTCAGCTATGAGAAGACCTTCTATGCCTGAGGTCACTGATCTTATCAGAGATACAAGAAGGATCGCAATCCTTGATACAGTTGTTAATCCTACTAATATAGGGGCCATATTCAGAAGTGCTGCAGCATTCAATATTGAAGCCATCCTTCTAACAAAGGGCTGCTGTGATCCTCTTTCAAGAAGAGCTATCAGAGTCAGCATGGGCAATGTGTTCCAGATCCCCTGGACTTATCTTGATTCTGACGAAGATGAATATAATGATGAAAGGCAGAGATCTGCAGGACTTGTAAAAAAGAACTTTGAGCTCCTTCACAAGCTTGGCTTCAAGACTGCTGCTATGGCTCTAAAGCCGGAGTCTGTAAGACTTGATGATGAGAGATTAAAGCAGGAAGACAAGCTTGCTATAATAATGGGCAATGAAGGCGACGGATTATCAGATGCAGCCATCAAGATGTCAGATTATAAAGTCATAATCCCCATGGCTCATGATGTGGATTCTCTAAACGTAGCCGCTGCAAGCGCTGTTGCCTTTTGGGAGCTCGCCAGACTGTAGAGTGGGATGCCAGAATCTTTTTATATCGACAATAGGACAGTTTTTTGGTATAACGTAATGTGCCCCAAAAAGTTTTGTAAGTATATAGGCAGGTGCTATGAATAAAGTTAATTATGCCAAAGAGCTGGAAAATTACATAAAAGAAAGGCAGAAGGAGGGAGTATATCCAAAGCTTCTTCTTCATGCCTGCTGCGCGCCGTGTTCATCATATTGCCTTGAGTATCTAAGAGAATATTTTGACATAACGCTCTTTTATTATAATCCCAATATAACTTCTGAAGCAGAGTACGTAAAGAGAGTGGAAGAGGAAAAGAGGCTGATAGAAGCCTACAACAGGCAGATAGATGACAATGACTTTGAAGGTATGAATTCAGATTCTAAGGCAAGAAAGATATCTTTCCTTGAAGGTGAATATGATCCTTCCAAGTGGCTTAGCGCGGTTAAGGGACTTGAAGACTGCCGTGAAGGGGGCGACAGGTGCATCAGGTGCTTTGAACTAAGACTTGATGAAACCGCCAGAATAGCTAAGGAGATGGGATTTGACGGTTTTACTACAACTCTTACCATAAGCCCTTTAAAAAATGCTGATAATTTAAACAAAGCAGGGAAGGAAGCTGCAGATAAGTACGGCACCGTTTTCCTTCCATCTGATTTTAAGAAAAAGAATGGATATAAGCGTTCTATAGAACTTTCTAAGATGTTTGGCTTATACAGGCAGGATTATTGCGGTTGTTCTTTTTCCAAAGCGCAAAGAGAGCGCGAGAAACAAATGCAAAAGGAGAATGAATAATGGCAAGGCATCTTGTAGCAGATCTATATGGCTGCACAGATATGATCGACGATCCTGAGGCGATAAAGGAGGCTGCGCACAAAGCAATAGATTTTGTAGGAGCTGAAATAGTAGAAGAGTGTATACATGAGTTTGAACCCATCGGAGTTACATATTTTGCCGTGATAACTACTTCACACTTTTCGGTTCATACATGGCCTGAATACGGGTATGCGGCAATAGATGTCTTCTCATGCTCGGATACTGTTACAGAAGGCATTACAGACAAGCTTAAGGAACTGTTTAAGGCCACGCAGATCAAGACTCAGATTATTGAAAGGAATATTAGTAGTTTATAGTTATATGAATATAAAAGTTGGTTCTATTTTAAAGATAAAAAATGTTGAAGCACATGTAATTGGATGGATAACTTATAAGAATACTTATGATGGCAATAAAACCTGGACAGAATACAGACTTATGACCAATAGAGGCGAAGTGTGGCTGTCTATGGATGATTTTTATTCAGAATACTCTGTTTCATGGCCGGCCAATGATGTTCGTGGAAGGATAAGTTCAAAGTGGCACGAGGTTGACAGAGGTCATCAGGTAGTTACCGGATGCTCAGGAGATGTAGACGTAGAAAGAGGCGATGAGGCTGATTTTATAGAGTATGAAGATATAACTGAAGTGAATACTTTGTCTGCAGAAATATGGGATGATGGAACAGAATATTCCAGGGGCGAATATATTGAGCTTAGTGATATTCAGATAACAGGATATAAAAAGCCTAAGTTTAATATATATAAACTGCTTGGCAGTCAAACTTTTTGGGCTTTTGCCTTTTTTATCTTTATATTATTGTTTGCCATTGCGGATTCATTACCGCCTTTGCCCAAATATATAGATAAATATCTTAAGAAAAGTCAAAGTTATGAGTATGTAACTTCGATAACAGGCAATGAAAAGCAAAAAGCAGATGTATATGAATATACAGGTGCAGGTAATACTAGTGTAAGCATCTCATATGGTTCATATAAATCCGGCGGATCATCTTCGTATTCTACAGACTATGTTGCCAAAGATATCATAGATGGTATTGAAGGTCAGACAGAATCAGTAACCCAGGAAGATGGTGTAAGCGATGCTCCTATTGCCATAGTTACTAAGTCAGAGTACTGCCTTATATATCATCCGGAAGATGATGCTGACAAGGTATATATCCAGATATCTAAAAGAAAGTATAACTATGCTTCGGACAACTCTCCATATAAAAGCTCGGAGAGTACCACAAGATGGTACAGGAGTCATTATTACAGTTCCAGTTATAGTTCGGATTCCAAGAAATACAGTCATACTCCGTCTGCCTATGAGTCCTATACCGGAGAGACTATTTATGACATAGGTGGCAGCTATTATGACAGCTACTCCTCTTCAGTAAGGCAGTCCAGTATCAATTCCAGAAGATCTTCCAGCGGAGGGGGCAAATAAGGAATTGTTGTTTTAGATATATTTTGTATTAGAGGTTATTTATGAGTAAGAAGTACAGACTACTGATGCTGACGACCCTGATCATATCAGGATGCTCTATGTGCTATGAGCTTATCATCAGCGCAGTAAGTTCTTATCTTTTGGGCAATAGTACACTGCAGTATTCAGTGACTATTGGCCTATATATGGCGGCGCTTGGATTTGGTTCATATATTTCCAAGTATTTTACCAAAAATCTTTTTAATGTATTTGTAACTATAGAGCTGGGAATAGGTGTTATCGGCGGTATCAGTTCACTGGTATTGTTTCTTGCTAATATATACATATCAGGCTATGCAGTTGTTATGTACCTTGAGATTATCATAATAGGAGCCTTTGCAGGTGCAGAGATTCCTGTTATGACCAGGATCATAGAGCAGGATGAGAACAATCTTAAGGTTACTCTTTCATCTATCTTTAGTTTTGACTATATTGGCGGACTTGTAGGAGCTGTGGCATTTCCTCTTATCCTGCTTCCTAAGCTGGGATATTTTGCCACATCTTTTTTGTGTGGATTTATGAATATAGTTGCAGCCCTTCTTATCATGTGGAAGTTTGGCAATAGGATAGAGAGGATCCGTGTCTATCGTATGCTTGCTATCATCCTGTCAGGTATTATGCTTCTTGGAATGATACTGGCTGATACGATATCTAATTCTGTAGAAAGCGGCCTGTATATGGACAGGGTTATCCTTATAGAGCAGACACCGTATCAGAAGATAGTCATGACCAAGCACAGGGATGATGTAAGGCTCTTTATAGATGGTAATTGTCAGTTCTCTACTGCTGATGAGTACCGTTATCATGAAGCTCTTGTACATATACCTATGAATGAAGTAGATACAAGGCAGAACATACTGATCCTGGGCGGAGGCGACGGACTTGCAGTCAGAGAAGTCCTTAAATATCCTGAAGTCAAGAAGATAGACCTTGTAGACCTGGATGCAGAGATGATCAGGATATGCAGCACTGACAAGAATATCACGGATATCAATGAGAACAGCCTTCTGTCTGATAAGCTTAATATCCTTAATATGGATGCTTATGAATATCTTGAGAACTGCAGTGAGAGATATGATGTTATCATAGTTGATCTTCCTGATCCTAATACGGAAGTTTTGAATAAACTCTATTCCAATATCTTCTATAGGATGTGCGGCGGGTGCCTGACTGACAGCGGCGTATTGGTAGTTCAGTCCACAAGCCCATATTATGCTACCAAAGCATTCTGGTGCATAAATAAAACAATTGAAAGCGAAGGCTTTAATGTCAAAGCTTATCATATAGAAGTTCCGGCTTTTGGAGACTGGGGATTCAATATGGCAAGCAAAAGAGAACTTTCAGAAGAAATCACTTTTGATGTTGAGACCAGATATCTTACAAGTGACAATGTGGCGTCATTATTTACTTTTGGCAAGGATGAAGTGAATCTTGATGTTGATATCAATCAGCTGACCAGGCCTGTTTTGATGGATTATTATAACAAGGCTGAGGAAGTCTGGGATTAGTGACCTGTATCCGTTTATCGGCGCATGTTTGGCAAGTGCGAAGTATGAGTAATATGACTCTTTGAAAATTGCGGATGAATATTTGATACGATAATATTTTAATATTGTTATATTTGGATAAATGAAATAATAACGTTTGACTAACATATATTTCTTTATTATTATACATTAAGAGATTTTGAAAGCTTAATTTCATATATATACAGATTTTAATAGTTTTTTATTGAAAGGACAAAGTTTTGGAAAAGATATTAGACCTTATTAGTAAAGAAGTATCTGATGCCTTTGAGGCAGCAGGATATGACAAAGCCCTTGGTAAGTGCGGCGTTTCTAACCGTCCTGATCTTTGTGAGTTTCAGTGCAATGGTGCTATGGCAGGTGCCAAGCAGTATCACAAGGCTCCATTTATGATCGCAGATGAAGTTGCAGCTAAGCTTTCAGGCAATGAGATGTTCGAGAAGGTAGATTCTGTAAAACCCGGATTTTTAAATCTTACACTTAGCCGTGAATTCGTTCGCTCTTATATAGTTAAGATGCTTCATGAGAAGAGATTTGGTGTTGATCTTCCTGGTCATGAGCCTACAATAGTCCTTGATTACGGCGGACCTAACGTAGCTAAGCCTCTTCATGTAGGACACCTTCGTAGTGCTGTAATCGGTGAGTCTTTAAAGAGAATCTTAAGATATACAGGCAATAAGGTAATTGGTGACGTTCATCTTGGTGACTGGGGTCTTCAGATGGGCCTTATTATCACAGAGCTTAAGCTTCAGAAGCCGGATCTTCCATACTTTGATGAGTCATATACAGGAAGCTATCCTAAGGAGCCGCCATTCACTCTTTCAGAGCTTGAGACTATCTACCCTCTTGCATCCGGTAAGTCCAAAGAGGATGAAGCTTATAAGGCAGCAGCTCTTGAAGCTACCAAGAAGCTTCAGGACGGAGACAGAGGATACCGTGCTCTTTGGCACCATATCCTTAATGTATCAGTATCTGACCTTAAGAAGAACTATAAGAACCTTAATGTTGATTTCGACCTGTGGTGGGGCGAATCCACTGTTCATGACATAATCCCTTCTATGGTAGATTATTTCAAGGACAACGGATATGCTCACGAAAGCCAGGGCGCACTTGTTATAGATGTTACAAGAGAAGATGATGCTAAGGAGCTTCCTCCTTGTATCGTACTTAAGAGTGATGGTGCAGCACTTTATGCTACAACAGACCTTGCTACTATAAAAAAGCGTATGGATGAGTATCATCCTGATGCTATCTATTATGTAGCTGATAAGCGTCAGACTCTTCATTTCACACAGGTATTCAGAAGTGCTCATATCTCTAAGCTTGTTATGCCTGAGACAGATCTTCAGTTCGTAGGCTTTGGTACTATGAACGGAAGCGATGGTAAGCCATTTAAGACTAGACAGGGCGGCGTAATGCGTCTTGAGAGTCTTATAAGCGAAATCGATGAGAAGATGTATAGCCGTATCAAGGAAGGCAATGCCGATATCAGCGATGAGGAAGCAAGGAAGACATCACATCAGGTAGCTCTTGCGGCACTTAAGTATGGTGATCTTTCTAACCAGCCTTCTAAAGATTATATCTTTGATATAGATAAGTTCACTTCATTTGAAGGAGATACAGGCCCATACCTTCTGTATACTATCGTTCGTATCAAGTCTATTCTTGCCAAGTACGAAGAGCAGTCAGGCAAGAAAGCCAAGGATGCACGCCTTGCAGTATCAGGATCTGATAATGAGAAGGCACTGTGCCTTGCACTTACAGGCTTTGCAGAAGCAGTAGAAAGCGCAGCCAAGGAGCTTATGCCTAATAGGATCTGTGCATATAT
The DNA here is from genome assembly GCF_900110805.1 of Butyrivibrio sp. TB. Taxonomy (NCBI): domain Bacteria; kingdom Bacillati; phylum Bacillota; class Clostridia; order Lachnospirales; family Lachnospiraceae; genus Butyrivibrio; species Butyrivibrio sp. TB. The sequence continues at coordinate 7,217 of NZ_FOER01000026.1, forward strand.
CTATGGCCTTTCTAATACATTCAACAGCTTCTACCACGAGACAAGAATCCTTGCAGAAGAGGATGAAGCCAAGAAGGAGAGCTATATAGCACTTCTTTATAACACTCTCAGAATTATGGAGACTGGTATTGATCTTCTGGGATTTGATGCTCCTGAGAGAATGTAATTATATATGATGTAGTAGTCATTAAATATATCTGATACCTGCATCATAATATGAGATGTATTTTTGAACTTTATGTTCAGGAATGTATGAATTATAAGCAGGTTCTGCTGGGATTATCCACAGAACCTGCTTTAATGATAAGGGAACTTAAAAACTTTTGACTATGAAAGTGTGCAGCTTTTGAAAACTAATAATATAAGTAAGTCAAAGACCGATAATGGTCATATCTTTAGTAATCACGCTCTTTTGATGCTTATAATCCCTGTGATCGCAGAGCAGTTTCTGACATCTCTCATGGGTCTTGCAGATTCTATGATGGTCAGCAATGTTGATGACTATTCACTTGGAGCTGTTCAGCTTGTAGATTCTATCAATATACTTGTCAATCAGGCCTTTGCAGCTCTTGCTACAGGCGGCGTTGTCATATGTTCTAATTTTATAGGACAGAAAAATAAGGACAAGGCACAGGAAGCTGCAAGGCAGGTGTCATTGTCAGCACTTATACTGTCTGTAGCAATAACAATTATATGTCTATTGTTCAGGAACGGGATCCTGAATACGGTATTTGGTAAGGTTGAGGATGCGCTTATGGTCAAGGCGCAGGTGTACTTTTTCATCACCATATTGTCTTTTCCCGGGATTGCTTTGTATAACGCTGGATCAGCCATCTATAGGGCCCAGGGCAATACCAGAAGGCCTCTTCTTATATCTATCGTATGTAACTTTATCAATATTGCCGGCAATGCGGTATTCATCTATGTATTCGGACTGGGAGTCGCAGGAGCTGCGCTTTCTACTTTTATCTCAAGATGGCTGTCTGCAATTGTAGTTTTTGCCTATCTTCATAACAAGGATCAGATGATAAGCATAAGAGACTATAGAACTATCAGACCTCAGGGATACCTTATCAAAAGAGTTCTGGCCCTTGGAATCCCTAATGGAATAGAGAATTCTATGTTCCAGTTTGGTAAGCTTGTGATCCAGTCTACAGTCTCCACTATGGGTACCGTGGCTATTACAGCTCAGGCTATGACCAATATCATGGAGAATGTTAACGGAGTTGCAGCCTGTGGCGTAGGAATAGGTCTTATGACTGTTGTGGGACAGAGTCTTGGCGCCGGAAGAAAAGATGAAGCAAGATATTATGTTAAGAAGATGGCGGTATGGGCTGAGATTGCTATTATATTAAGTTGCCTGTTTATATTTGCGCTTAGAGGACCTATCACGAGTCTTGGTGGCATGAATTATGAAAGTGCCAAGCTTTGCATGTATATGTGCGGCCTTATAACAATTGTAAAGCCGCTGTTCTGGGTTCCTGCCTTCCTGCCGGCTTATGGTATGAGGGCAGCAGGAGATGTGCGATTTTCTATGATATTGTCTGTAATAAGCATGTGGACGGTCAGAGTCGGTGTTACTATAGCACTGGTACATGTATTTGGATTCGTATCACCTGTTGCTGTATGGTGCGGAATGTTCTCTGACTGGTTTGTAAGAGGAGTATTTTTTACTATAAGATTTATGAGTGGCAAGTGGCTTGATCATAGAGTGGCATGATGTGTGCAAATATCTGTATGCTTAAGTGAAAATGATCCTTAGTCATATGATGCGTCTTTAAAAGCGGAATAAATGCAGTAAAATAGCGCCCGGAAGGCTCCTTTAAGGAAGAGTCTCCGGGCGTGCTGTTATCGTAAAAACGGAGTAAAATAAACCTTAAAAAATTTTATAATTTTTTTGAAAAAATGTGTTGACATTAAACTTGATTCGAGGTATATTATACGAGTCGGTTGTGAGCGACACCGCTTCACACCACTGATAAATACTGACATGGCGAGATAGCTCAGTTGGCTAGAGCACGCGGTTCATACCCGCGGTGTCGAGGGTTCGAATCCCCCTCTCGCTACTAATAAAACCCCAGACTTTTGAGTCTGGGGTTTTTGCATACAAGAAGTAAATTAAATCAGAAACTATCATGGTGGAGAGGGGGCTCTAGTCATGAAAATGGAATACCCAAAATCGATTGGGATTTTGGGTACCTTCATTTCTGGTGTGGAATTGATCCATTTAAGATGGCTCGTACATTGAATAATACATCTGGATCAGGGGGCAAGATTTTGGATGGTAAAGATATATTCGAACAGTGTGAAAAATATCTGAAAGAAGATGGTTATTTGTATAAATATAAGAACCAGTATTATTTTGATTGGGCCTAGCTGAGTCTAAAAAAAGAGTCTTTACAGCAAAATAAAAAGGTTGATTTTAGAGAGTTACGATAAGAAGTTGAAAAGGAGAATAAATAACATGGATTCAAATATAAATATGCCGCTTGAAACAGATGTTGAATGTACCTATGAAACAATTAAGGAAGTATCAAGAACACATCTAAAAAGTGATAAAAAAAGAATGATGCAATTATATAGACTTGATGCACTAATAATTTTCTTTAGTTTGCTTTTGCTTATGATAGGAGGAGACAAAAAATTCGCAATTACCTTTCTTATAATTGGTGTGATATGGTTACCGATATTCTTTTTGATTAGATCATCCCTTATAAAGAAATCATATAAAACAAATATTGCATTACAGGATGCTACCATACATTATACTTTTTACGATGAGAACTTTGAGATTTCTACTCCTTCAACATTAAGTAAAATGAATTATGAAGCAATCTATTCAACAATAGAAGATGACAAATATATTTTGCTTCTGCCATCATCTAAACAGTATTTTGCGATTGATAAGAGAAACTGTAGCGAAGAACTTATCAATTTTCTTCACATAAAGATGGAAGAAATCAACGCCAGAAATTCAAAGAAATAATTATTCTACAGATATATTTGAAGATTGATTTAAATTAAGGTCAAAAATTTTAACTTTCCTATATCCTAATCCCCACAAATAGAATATAATTTAATCTTGCAAAAGCAGTTTGTTACAGGTCATTACCACAAATGACCTGTTCTATTTGTGGGAGGATATATGGCTAAAAAGAGCAATGCAAAGATTGAGGCTAATACAGGGAAACAGACTTATTCATCAAGGGAGCTGATCGGTAGATTTCTTCCGTATATCAAAAAGTATCGCGGACTATTATTTCTGGATCTTTTGTTTGCATCACTTACTACTCTGTGCGATATTGTCCTTCCTATGATCATGAGAAGGCTTACCAATTCTGCCCTTGGTAATACACAGCCGCTTACGGTAGCTATTTTACTAAAGCTTGTCGTTTTGTATGTTCTATTAAGACTCGTGGATGCCGGAGCTAACTTCTTCATGCAGTCCCAGGGTCATATCATGGGCGTGTATATCGAAACTGATATGAGACGTGATGCTTTCGAGCATCTTCAGAGGCTTTCTGCCACTTATTATTCCAATCACAAGATAGGCCAGATCATGGGCCGTATAACTAATGACCTTTTTGATGTTACTGAGTTCGCTCATCACTGTCCGGAAGAGTTCTTCATAGCGGGCATCAAGATGGTTGTATCATTTATAATCCTGTCAGGATCATCACTTTCTCTGACACTTATGATCTTCGCCTGCCTACCGGTTATGTTCGTTGTATCTGTGAAAATAAATCACTGGCTTCGTCAGACACAGAAGGCTCAAAGAGTGCAGGTAGGAGAACTTAATGCAGCGATCGAAGAAAGCCTTCTTGGAGAGCGCATAGTCAAGGCTTTTACCGGTGAGGACGAGGAAAAGAGGAAATTCGAAGAAGGTAATATAAAGTTCCAGACTATCAAGAAGAGATTCTACTACGCTATGGCAACCTTTGGTACATCCACAAGGCTGTTTGATGGTCTTATGTATACAGTAGTGATACTAGGAGGAGGTCTTTTCCTGATCCATGATCTGATAAGCGCAGGCGATCTGGTTGCATATATTCTATATGTATCAACGCTTATTGCCACCATCAGAAGGATAGTGGAGTTTGCAGAGCAGTTCCAGCGCGGAATGACAGGTATCGAGCGTTTTATAGAGATAATGGATACACCTATAGATATTAAGGATTCGGCAGATGCAGTAGATATCCATGTCGCAGATGGCGGCATAAGTTTTAACAATGTTAATTTTGAATATCCGGATGATCACAACAAGGTTCTTCATGATTTCAATCTTAATGTAAGTCCTGGAGAGAATCTTGCTATTGTAGGCTCTTCAGGAGGCGGCAAGACTACTATCTGTAACCTTATTCCAAGGTTCTATGATGTCACTAAAGGCCATATAGATATTGATGGTCAGGATATCAGTAAAGTGACTCTGAAAAGCCTTAGACAGTCAATTGGAATAGTTCAGCAGGATGTTTATTTATTTAGCGGTACTATTCGTGATAATATAGCATATGGAAGACCGGGGGCCAGTGATAGAGAGATTGAGGAAGCTGCTGTGATGGCAGGAGCCAATGAGTTTATTGACAGACTTCCTAATGGCATGGATACTTATATAGGCGAACGAGGCGTTAAGCTTTCGGGAGGTCAGAAGCAGAGAATATCAATTGCCAGAGTATTTCTCAAAAATCCTAAGATACTGATACTTGATGAAGCAACTTCTGCACTTGATAATGAGAGTGAGCTTTATGTAACGCATAGCCTTGAAAAGCTTGCTAAGGGCAGAACTACCATAACCATAGCGCACAGACTTACAACTGTTCAAAATGCTGACAGGATCATAGTCCTTGGTAAAGAGGGAATCATGGAAGAAGGAACCCACGAGTCTCTATTGGCTAAAGAAGGAACATATTATAAGTTGTGGAATCGTATGGCGCAGCTTGATTAATGCATCATAAGGCGTCCAAAGGAACTCTTGACACCTATCTCATAAAATAAGAAATATAAAGGGAAAATAATGAAAAAGCTAAACGATGATAATAAGCTTGCTGAAGATATAAAGAATCTGGAGAAAGAAACAGAAGATTTGGATACTATGGATACTAATATTATGGATAATAATATGTTAGCTAATAATACGATGAACACTAATATGTCAGATACTAATATATCTGGTGAAAGAATATCAGATACTAAGAAAAATACAGATACCAGATCAAAGGTAGCTGATTCCAAAAATGATGATGATATTTTACGAAAGAACCCTGTAGATATGATCAAGGAGTTTATAGTGATAACCCTTGCAACAGTTATTATCGCTGCTGCGGTATTTTTCTTCCTGATACCAAGCCATACAGCAGTTAACAGCGTATCCGGACTTTCTATAGTACTATCCAATCTGATTCCATTTTCAATAGCTCAGATTACTCTTTGTTTAAATATCATTCTTTTGATAATAGGTTTTCTTACCTGTGGTCATGAGTTTGGCATAAAGACAGTATATACCTCGATACTGCTTCCTGTACTTCTTGGGGTATTTGAAAAGGTATTTCCTGATAACCAGTCACTTACAGGAGATATGGCCCTTGACGTACTATCATACATATTTACTGTTAGTATAGGTATCAGTATCCTCTTTTCCTTAAATGCATCATCAGGAGGAACTGACATTCTTGCAATGATCCTCAATAAATACCTTCATATGGAACTTGGCAGGGCAGCTACGATAGTAGGCGTTACAATAGCATTCTCTGCAGCACTATGTTATGATTCCAAGACTGTCATCCTAAGTATCCTTGGAAGCTATTTCAACGGAGTGATACTGGATGAATTCATATTCAACCGCAATCGTAAAAGGCGTGTGTGCATCACTTCACCAAAAGAAGCTGAGATCAGGAAATTTATAATTGAGAATCTCCACAGTGGCGCAACTATCTACGAAGCCTACGGCGCATACAGAATGCAGAAGCACAATGAGATAATCGTTATAGTTGATAAAAGAGAATACCAGCAGCTTATGAACTACATGCAGAAAGTCGATCCTCAAGCCTTTATGACAATCTATGATGTCAACGAGGTTAGATACCGCTCTAAGTCTCTTTCTGAAAGAATATTCTAATTACTAAAATACCCACTTGGATGTTGGTTTATCCAGGTGGTTTTTTGATTAATTCAAACTTCGCACTTGGATGGTGCAGTTGCTAAAAAAAATCCGGCCGTTTGGGGAAAACGGCCGGTGTAGTGGGGTATTACAATACGGATATCATGCAGTTTCCTGCATAGGGTTAATGGCTGGATTAAGTTCGAAGTTTTCAAGCTTCGAAGCATTGTTAACAGATTCCTGGCCTGACTTTGCATTGGCCATAGCTACTTCATTGCGAACAGGATCGTTGTCTGTCTGCTGTGGGGATAGCTGCTTAACGGTTCCTTCCGGGAAAGTTTTGGTTGAAGGATCCTGAGAACTTGACTGGTCTTTGGACGCGTCGGATTCACTGGACTGTGCAACCATCTGACTCTTCTGGTAAGCATCCTTGCCTTCCTGACTTAAAGAAACAACGGCATCGGCCTCCTTGGAAGCGACATCCTGTTTTTCCTGAAGTTTGGTCTGCTGGCTTTGTGCTTGCTGGACTTTGTCATCTCTAAGAGCCTTCTGATAGGACTGAATCGCTGTTGACAGATCAGCATTGTTCATAGTTACTGATGATACTTGCATATGAACTCCTTTCCGGAGCGGATATCCATATTCTTGAAAGGCTCCTTGAAAAGCATGAAAGGAATCAAAAAGGCTTCCTTGCGAATTTGAATTCCCGGTTATCTAAATCTAAGTCAATACTTATGTAAGATTTCTTGCAAAAACATATTATAAGGTAGTCTTATATTATCATAAAAACGTCAAAAAATAAAGCTTTTTTACAAAAAAATATAAAAATATGATTATTAGATGATAAACAAACTTTCTGATGCTGCTGTATCTTCCGTGTACTGATTTGTTTTATAATGGTATTGGCAGATAACAATCTAACGCTGATATTGCCTTGGAGGTGTATATGAGTATAGTTGGTGGCATTATGGTTCCTCATCCTCCGCTTATTATTCCAGATGTGGGAAGGGGCGGTGAGAGTGTTATCAGTAAGACTACGGCTGCTTATAAGGAGGCTGCTGATTTTGTGGCATCTCTTAAGCCTGAGACGATCGTGCTTTCGTCTCCTCACAGCGTTATGTATTCTGATTATCTTCATATCTCACCCGGATATGAGGCTTCAGGAGACATGGGAAGATTTGGTGCACCTAATGTCAAGATAAGTGTTTTGTATGATGCTGAGCTTAGCTCTAAGATATGTGAACTTTCTGAAGATGAGGACATTCCTGCAGGTTACATGGGCCAGAGGGATAAGTCTCTTGATCATGGAACGATCGTTCCGCTTTATTTCATAATGCAGAAATATACTGATTTTAAGCTGGTGCGTCTTGGGATATCCGGGATTTCTTTTGCTGACCATTATAAGTTTGGTAAGCTTGTTCAGAAAGCCAGTGATGAACTTGGAAGGCGGGTATTATATGTTGCAAGCGGAGACCTGTCCCACAAACTCAAAGATGACGGGCCTTACGGCTTTGATGCAAGCGGCCCTGTTTATGATGAAAAGATCATGGACTGCATGGGAAGGGGAGCTTTTGGAGAGCTACTTTCTTTTGATCCCTATCTGTGTGATAAGGCGGCTGAGTGCGGCCACAGATCTTTTGTCATAATGGGAGGAGCATTAGACGGTCTCAAAGTTAAGACTCATAAGCTGTCACATGAGGATGTAACGGGAGTTGGATACGGAATCTGCACTTACAAGGTAATAGGTGATGATGACGATGCCAGATATCTTGATAAGTATCTGGAAGCTGAAAAGAAGACTCTTTTGGAGAAAAAAGCTATGGAAGATCCTTATGTAAAACTTGCAAGAAAGACTATTGAGACCTATATAAAAGATGGATACGTGATAGATGTGCCTGATGATCTTCCACCCAAGATGTATGAACAAAGTGCAGGAACTTTCGTATCTCTTCATATAAGGGGCGGTCTTAGAGGGTGTATTGGAACTATAGCTGCCACCTGTGACTGCGTGGCTAGGGAGATCATTCAAAATGCCATATCTGCAGCAACCAAAGATCCGAGGTTTGAGCCTGTTACGCAGGATGAGCTTGATAAGCTTGAATACAGCGTTGACGTACTTGGAGAAGCTCAGGATATAGATTCTAAAGCTATGCTTGATGTAAAAAGATACGGAGTGATAGTTACAAATGGCTATAGGAGAGGACTTCTTCTTCCTGACCTTGACGGAGTTGACAATGTCGATGATCAGATAGCTATTGCTAAGCGTAAGGCAGGAATCGGAGAATATGAGAAGGTGGATCTTCAAAGATTTGAAGTCATAAGACATCATTGATAGTAAATTATCGTTTTAAAGCGCGGTATGACCACTGATTTTATAAAGCTAGGCCCCATAATGGGTGGTGCTGCACTTGGGGGATGGTAAGATCAGGCGAGTTATATGTAAGAAGAGCCAGATGAGCCGGCGCAATGTTTATGAGGTTTGGTATGGATGTTAACTGTGATGTATGTTTTCATAAATGCAGGCTTTCGGAAGGTCAGACTGGCTTTTGCAGAGCCAGGAAGAACGAAGGAGGCCGGATAAAGTGCATAAATTATGGGGTGCTTACATCGATAGCGCTTGATCCTATTGAGAAAAAGCCTCTTGCAAGATTTCATCCAGGGTCTCTTATTCTATCTGTTGGAAGCTTTGGATGTAATCTAAGGTGTCCTTTTTGCCAAAATTATGAGATCGCTCAGGCAGGGATGGACTCTGATAACAGGGTGATGGCTGGGAGCATATCTATATCAAAAAGAGAGCTTGATACGAAGATACTAATGCCGGATAAGCTGTGCGAACTTGCTGAGTATTACGTTCCAAGAGGAAATATCGGTCTTGCTTATACCTACAACGAGCCGCTTACTTTCTGGGAGTATATTGTAGATACGGGCAGGCTTGTACATCAAAAGGATATGGTCAATGTTCTTGTTAGTAACGGCCATGCGGATATACATATTTTGGAAAAAGTCCTTCCTTATATCGATGCTATGAATATTGACCTTAAATCTTTTTCCAAAGAGATATATAAAGGGAAACTTGGCGGAGACCTTGAACAGGTGATGGATTTTATAAAAAGAGCTGCAGCCGATACCCATCTTGAGATTACAACTCTGATAGTCCCCAGGATAAGTGATAGTCTTGAAGATATAGAGAAAATGGGCAGATGGATCGCTTCGATCAAGTCTAAGGACGATATCGTGTGGCATATCACAAGATTTTTTCCAAGGTACAAGATGGAGAGCGAAGTTCCTACGGATATAGATCTTGTCTATAAGTGCGCAGAGGTTGGAAGAAGATATGTAAAGTATGTTTATACCGGCAATTGCTGATGATATTAACAGAAGAGCTTCAAAGCATTATTTTTGTAAAAAGGTAATGTTTTGGGGCTTTTCTTACGATAAAAGTAATGTACGGTTCTATGTACGTTTATTAAGGTCGCAGGTTATGGGCCGGGAAGCTTTGCTTGTTTTGGATTCTAGGAGATAAGCGGCTATCTGTATCGGCTTGGTTTTCTTGGTAAGTGAATGAAAGGAGTCTCCATGGAAGGTGTAAGTGTTCAGGATATGCTCGGAAAAGATTTGTCGGAAGCTAGTGTTGATGATCTTCTTGCTGCAATGAAAGAGAACGAGGGCGGCGAAGCAGTTGCAGAGGCAGCCGATGATATTGCTCAGGCTCAGGCCGCGGTGGAAGCTGCGATGGCTCTTGATAATATACCTTTGGATCATCCTATTCCTGATATGCCGGTGGCAGAAGCACCGGCAGTGGATGCTGCACCTGTAGTAGAAGAGATTGTAGCTCCGACGGTAGAAGAAGCTGTGGCAGCACCTCCTGTAGAAGAAATGGTAGTGCCACCAGTAGAAGAGGCAGCGGCAATGCCGGAGATGCCGGTTATGGAAGAAGCGCCGGCAGCAGATGCAGCACCTGCAGTTGAAGAAATGGCAGCACCTCCGGTAGAAGAAGCAGTTGCACCACCAGTAGAAGAGGCAGCAATGCCAGAAATGCCGGTAATGGAAGAAGCACCTGCAGTTGATGTAGCGCCACCAGT
>NZ_FOER01000026.1:17682-68461 GCF_900110805.1 Butyrivibrio sp. TB
GTAGAAGAAGCAGTTGCACCACCGGTAGAAGAGGCAGCAATGCCAGAAATGCCGGTAATGGAAGAAGCACCTGCAGTTGATGCAGTGCCACCAGTTGAAGAGATGGTAGCGCCTTCAGTAGAAGAAGCAGTTGCACCACCAGTAGAAGAGGCAGCAATGCCGGAGATGCCGGTAATGGAAGAAGCACCGGCAGTAGATGCAGCACCGCCAGCAGAGGAGGAAGCACCTCCTGTAGAAGACCTTTCACTTACGGATGATTCTGGTGCATCAGAGGATACTGAAAATACAGATATCTCAGGATTCCTTAACGAAAATGATTATGAATATGTTGCTGTTACAACAGGCAATGTAACTAAGTATATAGTCAAGAAAGTAGGCGGAGCTATGTGCGTTCAGTATGAGGACGGCGAATTCGTAGCTTTTAACCGCAACTATGAGCATGAGGACTACAGCACTTATGGCGGCATATTGTTCTCTTTTATCAAAGAAGCTATACAGGGAACTGGCTGTGAGAACCTGATCCGTCATAAAGGAACCAATATTAATTAAAAGATGATCTTTAAACGGGCCGTGTTACTACGCGGCCCTGAAAGGATTATATGGTAGTTAGAGACTATAAACCAATAACACAAGATGTTCTCGAAACAGACAGACTGATATTAAGACCATGGAAAGAGTCGGATGCTCCGGCTCTTTTTGCGATAGCAAGTGACCCGGATGTTGGGCCCAATGCCGGATGGCTCCCCCATGAAAGTGTAGAGTATAGCCGCACAATAATAAGAACTATCTATTTAAGAAGAACTGTATTTGCGATAGTTCCTAAGGCTGGACTATATGATAATATGGGGATGCCGATTACTGCCGGAATTCCTATAGGCAATGTAACTCTGGCAATGGGTCCTAACAAAGCCAGAGGAACCAAAGAGAATCAAGCTGAGCTTGGCTACTGGCTTGGACGTAGGTACTGGCATATGGGACTTGCATCAGAAGCGGCTTTCAAGCTAATTTGTTACGGTTTTCGTAATTTAAATCTTGACCAAATATGGTGTGCATATTACAAAGGAAACACTAGATCTAGGAGGGTTATGAAGCGCCTTGGGTTTTACTGGCACCACACGATAAAGAGCTCTTACAACCCTATGCTTAAAAGGTCTCAAACCGAGTATTATAACTGCTTTACGCGTGATGACTTCGAACAATTATATGGAGAAAAAGGCATAATTTACGAATAAAAAACAAAAGCCGGAAGGTTTTTGTACAATTTGTCCATATATTCAAAACGAAAAAATTTTGCGTATTTTCGTATCAAAAACTATTACATTTTCATTAAAAATGTGCTATAATCTTTTTATGATTTGACCTGCAAATCATCCTTGCAGGTCAATATTTTTAAAGTTTATAGTAAACGCTTACATATTTCGTTCGGATGGTCACAAAGAGAGGTGGAAATGCTTAGTATAGGAGATGTTGCAGTTTATGGAAATCATGGGTTGTGCAAGGTAGCAGACACACTTGTTCCATCATTCCTTCCTAAGGGAAGCGAGAAGATGTATTACCAGATGATTTCTGCTATTGACAGCGGTGGTGTTTTGTATGTTCCTATGGACGGCGCTGAGGACAAGATGCGTGAGGTTATTTCAGCAGAGATGGCTGGTGATCTTATTGACGGACTCGATGATATGAGCCTTACAGATCTTCCTGTTGGAAAGAAGGCTGAGGCTGTTATTTCAGATATTTGTAAGAAGAACGAGGCTGAAGATATGCTGAGTCTTATCAAGACTTTATACCATATCAAGGCTGTTCGTGCTGCAGAAGGCAAGAAGTTTGCTTCTGTAGATGAGAGATATCTGGGAGTTGCTGAGAAGCTTTTCTATTCTGAGATTGCATATGCACTTGATATGGAATTCGAAGAAGCTCGTGAGAAGATCACAGGTATTCTTGCACAGCTTCCTCTTGAAGCAGACAAGTAAATATATATTTAATATATGGCCGGCAGAGCATTTCGCTTTGCCGGTTTTTTATTGCCTAGGGCGCATACTGATATCTGGCAGATTTTGACCTTAAGCATATACCTTCAAGAATAATACTAAGGTTGAGTAGGAAGTTATAGATAGTTTACATGAATAGTGCGTTAAAGTGTGATAAAATAGATGCAGTTTTAGAAGGGAAAACATAAACTTATGATAAGTCCGACAATTAAATTATATGATGAAGATGCCTATACTACCTCGTTTGAAGCAGTAGTTGTTAAGAGTGATGTGATCACAGAAGGCGATCACAAGGGAGCAAGGAAGCTCCTTCTTGACAGAACAGCTTTTTTTCCTGAAGAGGGAGGACAGGAGGCTGACTTTGGAACCATAAACGGAGCTCAGGTTCTTGATGTTCAGATAGAAAAAAGTGAGGAAGGCGAGCTGATATTCCATACAGTAGGTGCTGATATTGAAGCCGGTGAAAGCGTTCATGGCGTGGTTGACTGGGAACACCGCTTTGATCAGATGCAGCAGCATTCAGGAGAACATATCTTCTCCGGGACAGTTCACAATAAATATGGCTATGACAATGTTGGCTTTCACCTGAGCAGGCAGGTAGTTACAATGGATTTTAACGGCCCTTTGGATGATGAACAGGTGCTTGAGATAGAGAGAAAAGTTAATGAAGTTATAGTCCGAAATCTTGATATAGAGATCTCCTGGCCTTCAAAAGATGAGCTTGATAAGCTCCAGTACAGAAGTAAGAAAGAACTTGAAGGCGATGTAAGGATAGTCACGATCCCCGGAGTAGACGTGTGCGCCTGCTGCGCTCCCCATGTCAGAAAGACTGGAGAGATTGGATTTTTGAAGGTGCTGGGTCGCCAGAACTATAAAGGCGGTGTCAGGATCTTTATAGAATGCGGATTGAGAGCCTTAAAGACTCTTGGAAGGGAACATACGCTTATTCAGGATCTTGCCGGATCTTTGACAACTTCTATTGAGAATGTCCCCGTACAGGTATGCAAACTTAAAGACGAATTGTATGAAGTAAAAGGCAGTCTTCAAAAGGCTAAGGCAGAGCTTTTAAGTTATAAACTCAAGGAGATTCCTAAGGATCAAAAGAATGTCACGGTCTTTGTACAGGATATGGACAATAAGTCTATTCAGAATGCTATCAATGATCTTACAGTGTCTCATGCGGGTTTTTGCAGCTTTTTTGTCTTGACAGAGAATGGATATAGGTTTGTAAGCGGCATTGCAGACGGCGATGCCAGGAAGGTTGCGGCAGCTTTAAAACAGAGATTTGGTGCTAAAGGCGGTGGCTCTGACAAAATGGTTCAGGGAAGTATGCCCTATGCACCGGAGGATGAGATCAGAAAAATTATTGATGAAATAGAGGACTGATATGGATAATGCTTCAGAATACCGCAGGGGACTTAAAAACGGCATACCGATCTGCACAGGATATATAGCGGTTTCTTTTGCTTTTGGAATAGCTGCCGGAAGTAAGGGTCTTACAACTCTTCAGGCAGTGATCATGTCTATTACCAATGTAACTAGCGCAGGACAGTATGCATCGCTTGATTCTATAAGAGATGGGGTGTCTCTTGTGGAAATGGCGATACTGCAATTTATCATAAATCTTAGATACATGCTCATGTCTACAGCGCTTACTCAGAAGCTGTCTCCTAAAACAGGCATCATTCACAGGATGTGCATTGCTTATGGTGTGACAGATGAGATATTTGCGCTGAGCGTACTTAATAAAGGAGAGCTAAAGCCTGCATATTCATACGGACTCATCAGCATTTCTGTTTTTGGATGGATACTTGGGACGTTTTTGGGAGCCTTTGCAGGACAGATTCTTCCGCCGATACTTATCGCATGCCTTGGCCTTGCGATATATGGGATGTTCATAGCGATCATCATTCCGCCTTCCAGAGATAACAAGGCTGTGATGTGCGTAGTAATATGCGCTATGCTCTTTTCCTGCATTATGACCTTTGCACCGGTTTTTAAAACTCTCAAATCAGGCATGAGGATCATCATTGTAACAGTGATCATAAGTACGCTGGCGGCAGTATTTTTTCCTGTCAGAAGTGCGGAAGACTAGACTGCTTAAAAAAGAGGACAACTATGTACAATGTATATGTTTATATTTTGGTTATGGCTATAGTTACTTATCTTATCAGGGTAGTTCCACTTGCTCTTATAAGAAAAGAGATCAAAAGCCCATTCATAAAGTCATTTCTTTTTTATGTTCCGTATGCTACACTAGCAGCGATGACTTTTCCTTCTATACTTATGACGCAGGGACTTAGCCTTGCAGCAGGGATAGCCGGACTTGTAACAGCACTTGTTCTTTCCTATCTAAGGAAGAATCTTCTGACTGTTGCTGCATGTGCCTGCGGAGCAGCTCTTGTAATTGAAGTACTTATTAATGTATTATGAAGGGAATAGACATTTATCCATGAATGGTTGTTTTAGAAAGGATTTTAATATATGCGTATAGGAATGGGATACGATGTTCACCGCCTTGCAGAAAACAGAAAGCTTATAATCGGCGGCGTTGACATCCCTTATGAAAAAGGACTTGATGGACATTCAGATGCGGATGTTCTTGTTCATGCAATAATGGATGCGCTTCTTGGCGCAGCAGCTCTTGGAGATATAGGTAAGCTTTTTCCTGATACAGATCCTGAATTTGAAGGAGCTGATTCTATGAAGCTTCTGGCTGAAGTTGGCAGAAGGCTGGATGAGGCACGTTTTATAGTAGAGAATATTGATGCTACTATTATCGCGCAAAGACCTAAGATGAGACCTTATATTGATACTATGAGACAGAATATTGCTGATGTTCTGGGGCTTGATATCACTCAGGTCAATGTTAAGGCTACTACAGAAGAGGGACTTGGATTTACAGGATCAGGAGAAGGTATATCTTCTCAGGCTATATGTCTTCTGACAACTCCTATGGATGCACCGTCAAGGAATACGACATTCCAGACCGGTGAAGCGTCAAGTGACGGAGGCTGTGCAGCCTGTCCGGGATGTGGTATGAACTCTTGATCATCAAGAGGTTAAGTTTGAAAATGTTCCATTTTCAAAACCAAATTAGTGTTGCAAGCTTCACTAATTTGAACCATTAGTCACTCGCTTTGCTTGTGGCATGAGGTTATTGTAATAGAAATACAGAAAATACTACATACGGAGAATAATAAAATGGCTCATAAGTTTACTTTTTATAATACACTTTCCAGAAATATAGAAGAGTTTACCCCCAGAGAAGAAGGCAAGGTATCTATGTATACCTGCGGACCTACTGTTTATCATTATGCGCATATCGGTAATATCAGAACTTATATCATGCAGGATGTTCTTATCAAATCCTTGATGTATGCAGGTTATGATGTTAAGAGAGTTATGAATATCACTGACGTAGGACACCTTTCATCAGATGCTGATACAGGCGAAGACAAGATGCTTGCCGGTGCTAAGAGAGAGCACAAGAGTGTTATGGAGATTGCCAAGTACTATACAGATGCTTTCTTTGCAGATTTTGATGCTGTTGGCAATAAGAGACCTGACGTGATAGAGCCAGCTACTAATTGCATCCCTGAGTTTATCCATATGATTGAAGTTCTCCTTGAAAAGGGATATGCATATGTTGCCGGAGGCAATGTTTATTTTGATACCAGTAAGCTCAAAGATTATTATGTTTTCTCTTCAGAAGTTGAGAAAGAGGCTCTTCAGGTTGGCGTTCGTGATGATGTAGAAGAGGATGCCAATAAGAAAAACAAGACTGACTTCGTCCTTTGGTTTACAAAGTCCAAATTTGAAGATCAGGCACTTAAGTGGGAAAGCCCATGGGGCGTTGGATATCCCGGATGGCATATAGAGTGCTCATGCATCGCTATGAAGCATCTTGGTGAGTATATCGATATCCACTGCGGCGGCGTTGACAATATTTTCCCTCATCATACCAATGAGATCGCTCAGTCTGAAAGCTATTTGGGACATGAATGGTGCAAATACTGGTTCCATTCCAATCACCTTAACGATCAGTCAGGCAAGATGAGTAAGAGTAAGGGCGCTGTACTTACAGTATCCGTACTCAAAGAAAAAGGATATGATCCGCTTGTTTACAGATTCTTCTGCCTGCAGTCTCATTACAGGAAGCCTCTCGTATTTTCATTTGATGCACTTGATCAGGCAGCAGCTACATTTAATAAGCTTGTAAAGAGAGTAGCTGAACTTAAGGATGACGGAGCTGTAGATGAAGCTGTACTTAAGGACTTTGAAGCAAAGTTTGCAGACAGCGTATGCGGTGATCTTAATACTGCAATGGCTATCACTATATTGTATGATGCTCTTAAAGCCGATACTAATGATAAGACCAAGCTTGCTATTATAGAAAGCTTTGACAGGGTTCTGTCACTTGATCTGATAGCTCATGCTAAGGCTCTTTCTGAAGAAGGTACAAGTGTAGATCCTGAGCTTGAGAAATATGTCCTTGATGCTATTGAGAGAAGAGCCCAGGCCAAGAAGGCTAAGGATTTTGCAACAGCAGATGCTATCAGAAACGAGCTTCTTGAAAAAGGTATTGAGATCAAAGATACAAGAGAAGGCGTAGTATGGAAAAAGGTCTGAATGATAACAATATAGGCCTTGATAATGAAATTATGGATGAATCTTGCGAAAGTGCCTGCAAAAATAGCGGTGATATAGCTGACCTTGCAGGCGTTATCCGTGATTCATTCGGACTTAAGAAGATAGATATGAGAACGTATTCACCACTTGCGCTTGCATTTATAGGTGATAGCGTATATGAGATAATAATACGTTCTCTTGTTACTGAACAGTCCAACAGGCCTGCCAATACCCTGAACAAGGCCAAGGTGCACTATGTTAATGCTGCAGCTCAGGCATTTATAATAGACTCTATCATGGACAGATTGTCTGAAGAAGAAGCTGCAGTGTATCATAGAGGGAGGAATGCCAAGTCCTACACAAGTGCCAAGAATCAGTCGGTGATCGATTATCGCAAAGCTACAGGGCTTGAAGCTTTGTGTGGTTATCTGTATCTGGCCGGGAGGCTTGACAGAGTGCTGGAGCTTGTACAATATGGTGTGAAGCTTCTTGATTCCAAAGATGGGAAATAATAGTTTATAAACAGTTTACTCTTGGAGATATATATGAGAGATAATAGTAATTTTAGAAAAAATGATCATAAAAATGATAGCAGGAATGGTAATAAAAAAGACGAAAGACATGGCAGAAGTCTTGGCAGAGTCTCAGATAGATATAACAGCAGGGAAGACGATAGAAAACGTCGCCCTGTAAGAGACATGGCAGATGATGCTGTGGACGAAGAGATTGAGGTTCCGGAGAATTCTCTTGCTATAGAAGGAAGAAATGCAGTAGTAGAAGCTTTTAGAAGTGGTAAGACTATAGACAAGCTCTACGTTCTTGATGGATGCACAGATGGCGCTGTATCTACTATCCGTCGTGAAGCCAAAAAGGCCGGAACTATCGTTAAGTTCGTTTCAAGAGAACGTCTTGATCAGATATCTATAACAGGTAAGCACCAGGGTGTTATCGCTTTTGCCGCAGCATATGATTATTCTGAGATAGAAGATATATTCAGCAAGGCAGAAGCTGAAGGAAAGGCTCCTTTTGTTCTTATTCTAGATAATATCGAAGATCCTCACAACCTTGGAGCTATCATAAGAAGTGCCAATGTTGCAGGAGCTCATGGTGTTATCATACCCAAAAACCGCGCAGTTGGCCTTACAGCTACAGTGGCCAAGACTTCTGCAGGTGCTCTTAACTATACACCTGTTGTAAAGGTTACCAATATCTCTAAGACCATAGAGGACCTCAAAAAGCGCGGAATGTGGTTTGTATGCGCAGACATGGATGGCAAGCCTATGTATGACCTTGATCTTACAGGCCCTATAGGACTTGTTATAGGCAATGAAGGATCAGGCGTTAGCAGACTGGTAAGAGAAAAGTGTGATATGATCGCATCTATCCCTGTTAATGGCGAGATCGAATCCTTGAATGCATCTGTTGCTGCCGGAGTCCTTGCATACGAGATCGTACGTCAGCGCAGAATGAAGAAATAAGAGACGGATACAGATCTTACAGGTCGCGATCATTAGTATTTATAAACTAAGGCGTAAGACTTAATTCTGCATAATGTGGAATTTACTTTTACATTCAATCCATGATTAGTATAATGATAAAATGTACTTGCGTATTTGAACGATTTATGTTATTATTACAAAGCTGTCTATGTGGACAGCAGCACAGTCGGAAATTGTGCATTCAAAAAAGATGCGGAATTTTTCGAAAGTTTATTCAGATATAGAAAGGTGAGTAAAAAATGAAGCAGGATTTACAGCCAGAATTCTATCAGGCAACAGTTACATGCAACTGCGGCAATACTTTCACAGTAGGTTCCACAAAGAAGGAGATTCACGTAGAAATTTGTTCTAAGTGCCATCCATTCTACACTGGTCAGCAGAAGGCAGCTTCAGCTCGTGGTCGTATTGACAGATTCAACAAGAAGTACGGCATCAAGACAGAAGCTTAATAGAGCAAGACTTTGCTTGAGATTCAGTAAGGATCCAATGATGAGGTTGAGGCAAGAGCCTCAGCCTCATTTTTTATAGGTGCGCCTAAGCGCGTACCTTCTGCAAATTACTAGATGGGGGATGACTATTTATGAAAAAGAAGATTACCCATTATTCGGGAATTGGAGGACAGGCAGTACTTGAAGGGGTTATGATGCGCAATAAGGACCTTTATGCAGTCGCTGTTCGCAAACCCGATGGACAGGTACATGTCGAAATAGATGAGTATCATGGTATTTTATCAGGATCGCCTCTTCTTAGGATTCCATTTATACGAGGAATTTTTGTTTTTATAGATTCACTTGTTCTTGGTACTAAGGCTCTTAACAGATCTGCGGACTTTTACGAGGATGAAGAAGAGGATGCTACAGGCGCTGACAAGGCGGCTGATGCTGTTACGGGCGGTAATGGAGATAAGTTTTTCTCTGTTTTAACTACGATATTTGCATTTGCGCTTGCTATAGGTCTTTTTCTGATACTTCCCGAAAGACTGTCTGCATGGATGAATACTTACCTTCAGAGTCAGGCGCTTCAGGCTGTAGCTGAGGGTATTATAAGAATTGCTATCTTCATTTTGTATATTCTTGCTATCACACTTATGCCTGATATTAAGAGGCTTTTCAGATATCATGGAGCTGAACATAAGTGTATTAACTGCATCGAATCAGGGCTTCCGCTTACTGTATCCAATGTAAAGCGCTCCTCTAGATTCCACAAAAGATGCGGAAGCAGTTTTATACTATTTGTTCTTGTTGTAAGTATCATATTGTTTATGTTTATCAATACCGAAAGCGTAGCAATGAAGCTTCTGTATCGTATATTGCTTCTGCCTGTTGTTTCGGGCATATCATACGAACTTATCCGTTTTGCAGGTAAAAGTGATAATTCGGTTATATCTATTATCTCTAAGCCGGGACTTCTTCTTCAGCGTCTGACTACCAAGGAGCCGGATGATTCGATGATCGAAGTCGGTATTGCTTCTGTAGAGGCTATTTTCGATTGGAGAACCTATCAGAAGGATGTTTTCGGATTTGATTTTGCTGATGAAGATGAGGAAGATGTTCTGGAATGATTTATTCAGATATTTATAAAAACGCATCCATTAGACTAAAGGAAGCCGGTGTGCCGGAGTATCAGCTCGACGCCCGGCTTCTTCTTGAATATGTATGCGGCACTGATTATAATACGCTTCTGGTTCATGGAGACAGGGATGTGTCGCCTGAAGAGGAAAAGAAGTATAATGAACTTATAGAAAAAAGAGCGTCCAGGGTCCCTCTTGCCTATATAGTAGGATATCAGGAATTTATGGGACTTACATTTGATGTTAATGAGAATGTACTTGTGCCCAATCAGGATACGGAGACTCTTGCAGAAGAAGCATTGAGAGAAGTATCTGACGGAATGCGCTTTATGGATCTTTGCACAGGATCCGGATGCGTTGCGCTTAGTATTCTTAATTATACCAATGATACAAGCTGTGTCATGACAGATATATCCGATAAGGCTATAGAAGTTGCGACAGGTAACAGGGACAGACTTGGCTTTAGCGATAGAGCTGAAATTGTTAAGACGGATCTTTTTCCACAAGATGACGATAAGAAGTTTGATATGATCGTATCAAATCCACCTTATATCAGAACTGATGTTATAGCCACGCTCCCTCCTGAAGTGGGCAAGGGCGAGCCGTATATAGCGCTTGACGGCGGACAAGACGGCCTTATATTCTATAGACGCATAATTGAAAATGCACCTAAATGGCTGTATACAAGTGGCTGGCTTATGATGGAGATAGGATATGATCAGGGCGATGCTGTTGCTGGCCTTATGAAAGATGGCGGATTCCATGAAGTGGAAGTCATAAAAGATCTGGGCGGCAATGACAGAGTTGTAAGAGGATGCCTGTATTAGTTTTGGTAAATTAATGTGATTGAATAGATTGGATTTATTATGTTAGATAAACTTGAAGCTATATTGCACAGATATGAAGAAATCGGAATGGTACTTACTGAACCTGATGTGGCATCAGATGCTGACAGATTCAGAAGACTTATGAAAGAACAAAGCGATCTTACACCACTTGTTGAGAAGTATTTAGAGTACAAAAAGTGTAAAGAAGCTATAGAAGACAGCATGCAGATGCTGGAAGAAGAGACAGATCCTGAGATGAGACAGATGCTCAAAGATGAGTGCAATGAAAACTCAGAAAGACTTCCTTTGCTTGAACAGGATCTTAAGATACTTCTGATACCTAAGAATCCGGATGATGATAAGAACGTAATCGTCGAGATAAGAGCAGGCGTAGGCGGAGATGAAGCTGCGCTCTTTGCGTCTGACCTATATCGTATGTATGTTAAATATGCTGAAAGTAAAGGCTTTAGAACATCACTTATCAACGTTGAAGAAATAGGTATAGGCGGAATGAAGACTGTAAGCTTCATGGTTGAAGGAAGCGGCGCCTATGCTAAGCTTAAATATGAAAGCGGAGTTCACAGAGTACAAAGAGTACCTGTTACAGAATCCGGCGGAAGAATTCATACATCTACAGCTACTGTAGCTGTTATGCCTGAGGTTGAGGATGATGTTGATATCGATATACCTCCGGAAGATGTTCGTATGGATATTACAAGAGCATCAGGTAATGGTGGTCAGGGAGTTAATACTACAGACTCTGCTGTAAGACTTACCCACCTTCCTACAGGAATAGTCATCTATTCACAGACAGAGCGATCACAGCTTCAGAATAAGGCTAAGGCATGGGCTCTTCTTCGTGCCAAGCTTTATGATCTTAAGATCCAGGAGCAGCACGACAGTGAAGCTGAGCTTAGACGCAGTCAGATAGGAACAGGAGACCGATCTGAGAAGATACGTACATATAATTTCCCTCAGGGAAGAGTTACAGACCATAGGATCAAGGTTACACTTCACAGAATAGAAGATGTACTTAACGGTGATCTTGATGAGCTTGTAGATGCTCTTACAACTGCAGATCAGGCTGCAAAGCTTCTGAAGATGCAGGAATGATCTGGTCAGTATGCTTACCATACTTTGATCTGATTGTGAGCATACGCTCATAACATTAGTAATGTGGTGTTCAGATAGATATGTGATCTGATATTCTTGTATAGGAGGCTGATCATGAATGCTGAGCTTAAACAGGAACTGATAGACTGGGGCGTTAACTGGGAAGAAGTCAAAGCACGTCTTGTAGGTAATGAAGATCTGGTTGAGAAGTTCATGCTCAAATTTATAGATGATCCTAGTATGGAAAGACTTAAAAAGGGCCTTGATAACAACGATCCCAAAGAAGCTTTCCAGGGAGCTCATGCCCTTAAAGGCGTAGCCTCAAACCTTGCTCTGGAAGGTGATGGTTTTCTTGATCAGATCAAAGAAATAACTGAGATCTTAAGACCCGAGAGAGTAGATAATGCTCCTCAAGTCTATGAGAAGTTAAGACCGAAGTATGATGAACTAATAAGTATTCTACGTAAATACAAATAATTATTTTAATAACTAATTGAAACTTCGCACTTGCCAAACATACGCCACCCTTTGAGGCAGTGCCGATGCGGATGGTTTATAATGCATTTTCATATCTTGAAGGTGTTATAATTCAGGGCATGATATCTGAATTTTTATATTCTAGGGTCTGAAACTCGCTTCGCTCAGACATGCAGACCCTAAGAAGAATATAAAAATCCATCTCTCATACTCCTGAATTTTATAACACCTTCAAAAGATATGAAAATGCATTATAAACTATCCGCATCGGCGCTGTCTCAAAGGGTGGCGTATGTTTGGCAAGTGCGAAGTTTAAGTAACTAATTAAAACGCATGTATAGCAGTGTATATTATATCTCTTCAAATTCGATATTATGAGAAGCAAGGAATCTCTTTATGCTCTCATCCCAGATCTGCTCGTAAGACTTATCTAAAGAGAATGTTCTAATCGCAGCAGCACTTGTTATAGTGGTGACACCTTCTGCAAATTTAATATTAATTACAAATGCTACATCCCTACTTGTAAGAGCTGATCCCTTTTTTTCAAGAAGCGCATCAGTATGCTCGGGCTTAACCTGCATGATAAACTTAAATCCCAAAGGTGTATGACGCCCTTTGATAAGCTCAAAGCATACACCCTTAATATCACTCCATCTGGATAGCTCATAAGGAGCCTCTTCTGATACAAGATCTCCATAAAACTCTTTATTGATATGCCCATCTATTGTATAAGAGTTGCCGGCCTTAATAACCGCTTCTTCCAAAAGAAATTCATCAAAATCACTTCCCCTAAGCAAAGTGTTCATGAAATTTTTAGTGTGAGTAATCTGTAAAACAATCATTTCTTTCCTCGCAATAAAGATTATCCAAAATAATATCTGTATTATAATATCATTTTTGTCTTAAGAATACTATGACGCATGCAACAAAAGCATTAATAACAGCGCCATTACATCAAGTTTTGGTTTACGCATCGTATGTTAGGTGGTATTATGTAGTAATGAGAACTACATTGCTTTATCGGAGGATATATGAGCTTTAAAATTGTATATGACAGCTGCTGCGATTTGCCTGAAGAGTATTATAGTGATCCAAGATTTCAGAGTGTCCCGCTCTCTTTGGAAGTAGGCGATTATCATATCATGGATGACGAAACTTTTGATCAGGCACAGTTCCTTAAACATGTTGCTGAAAGTGAGGAATGTCCCAAGTCAGCATGCCCTTCACCTGATAGCTACATGCAGGCATTTAAGACAGATGCTGATCATGTATATTGTATTACTCTTTCATCTAAGCTTTCAGGAAGTTATAATAGTGCACTTATTGGCAAAGACCTTTATGAAGAAGAGTATGGTGAGAAGGATATCTTTATAGTAGATTCTCTTTCTGCCAGCTGCGGTCTTGGACTTATTGCGCTTAAGATCATGGAATATGAAGAGCAGGGCCTTTCTTTTGAAGAAGTTGTAGATAAGATTTCTGCTTTCAGAAATGATATGACTACATTTTTTGTGCTTGATAATCTCGAGACACTTAGAAAGAATGGACGCCTATCCGGAATGAAGGCTCTTGTTGCTGCTACACTTAGCATCAAGCCTGTATGTGAAGGTGTAGAAGGAAATATTGTTCAAAGAGGACAGGGAGTTGGCATTCGCAAAGCTCTTGTGAAGATGGTTGACCTTATAGAGAAGGAAAGTCGTGATGTTGAAGATAGAATTCTTGCAGTAGCACATTGTAACAACTTCGAAAGAGCCATGCTTGTGCGTGATATGATCCTTGCCAGAAAGAAATTCAAGGACGCCATAGTAGTTGATACCAGAGGCGTAAGCTCTATGTATGCAAATGATGGTGGTATTATCGTTACTTACTGATATTACAAACCTTTTTCTTTTTTGAGCTGCTCTTTAATATGTTTATTGAATTCAAGCGAAAGCCAGAATTTGTGACCATCATCCATGATCACACTGAAGGCTTTCGTTTTTTGTATGTGTCTTATATTTATGATCGTCAGATCAGAAGCCGGGAGAAGGTAATAGAAAGGCTCCAGATCTTCATAGAACATATAGATAGTGGATAGGATAGTTATGATCTGCCCGTCTACAAGCTTTATTTCGATGCGTCCTCCGCCGTTTTTACAATGAGCATAAAGGATATCATTGCCATTGACATAGATGGTCCCGTTATCATCTCTAAGTTCTATAAGCGGTTCCTTGTTTGATCTGGATTCTTCGCAGATATCAAGAACTTCTCTGAGTCTATTCTTGAGAATGGGTTTGGTCATGAAGATGAAAACTTCTTTTTCTTCATCCGTAGCCAGACTTTCATAATCGATAGCAGAGGAACATAAGATGATCTTGCCGCTTACGTTGATCTTTCTAAGCGACCTTGCAACTTCAATTCCGTTCATTCCGCTCTCAGAGATGTTGGTCATATCTATGAAGATGCCGTCATACATCTGCGGAGTCTGCATAAGAGAAGGTACGTTTCCATAAAGATCTATGAAAAATCCCTCCAGACCGTTTTTCTTGTTTGCATCAGATGCGCGCTCCAAAAGCCTTTGCATCTGCTTTCTGTCAGCTATATTGTCATCACAAACTGCTATATGCATGATTTTCCCCTTTGTCCCCTCTAAAAACATTACATAAATCTGAAGTTTACGAAGTAGCACACTGCTATTACAGATATTACCTGTAGTATAAGAATTGTAGGCATAAATACTACAAAGTACCAGTGTCTTGTCTTGTGCCTAAAAAAGAACATGCCTATGGTACTTCCGATGCTGCCTCCTATTAAAGCTAAGATAAATAAAGTCGCCTCGGGGATTCTGTAAGAACCTGCCTTGGCTTTATGTTTATCAATTCCCATGGCTGCAAAACCAAGAAGATTGACTATTAAAATATAAGATGTAATGAGAATGATTGAATTCATAGAAATAACCTCATGTCACGAACCAAGTGAGTAGCTAATGGTTTAATCCTCCCCCGAAGATACTAAAGCAAATTGTAACACTTAAAATGTGCTTATCCAATGTATAGAATACACAAAAAATAGTTCATGGGCAAATAAAAAGACATTCGGAAGTGTCATATGAGCTTTTGCCGAATGTCTTTTATAATGATAATGTATGGTATTCATTTAAAGAAAGGCTTGTACATATCCGCTCATTTCATTCGTGGATATGAGCGGATAAGTTGCTGTGGCCTATGCTTTTTGATATGATGCAGATTTCAAATGTTACTTTTGACCATTACGTCTTGATATTGATAAGTGGTATTATTTCTTCTTTACAGAGGTCTTTGCTGACTTCTTGGCTTTTTCATCAACTTCCTGCATTTTAAGAGCGCGGACTTTGAGTGAGAGACCGAAGAGATTGATGAATCCGCTTGCATCTGTGTGATCATACATATCGCCTGTTGTGAAGGAAGCGATATCCTGATTGTAGAGTGAGTATGGTGATGTTGTTCCGGCTTTTATGATATTGCCTTTATAAAGCTTGAAGTGAACTTCACCTGTCACGTACTGCTGGGTGCTTTCAATGAAGGCCTGAACAGCTTCGCGAAGAGGTGTGAACCATTTTCCTTCGTATACAATCTGAGCGAGCTTAGCTCCCATTTCCTGTTTGAGTGCATAGGTATCACGATCGAGGATGAGCTCTTCAAGCTGCTGGTGAGCTTCATATAGGATAGTTCCTCCTGGAGTTTCATATACGCCTCGGCTCTTCATTCCTACAACACGGTTTTCTACTATATCGATGATTCCGACACCGTTTTTGGCACCAAGTTCGTTGAGAGTGCGGATGATGTCGGAGACTTTCATCTTCTTACCATTAACTGTCTTAGGAACACCTTTTTCAAATGTCATAGTAACATCAGTCTCCTTATCCGGAGCATCCTGAGGTGTTACACCAAGAACGAGCATATGCTTATAGTTGGGTTCCTTAGAAGGATCTTCGAGTTCGAGACCTTCATGGGACAGATGCCAGAGGTTACGGTCACGGCTGTAGCTGTTGCTGTGAGAGAATGGAAGATTGATTCCGTGCTTTTTGCAGTATTCTTCTTCATCTTCACGAGACTGAAGCTTCCAGTTAGGATCACGCCAGGGTGCGATCACGCGGATATCGGGTGCAAGAGCCTTAAATGCAAGCTCGAAACGGATCTGGTCGTTTCCTTTGCCGGTTGCGCCGTGGCAGATGGCAGTTGCACCTTCTTTTCTTGCAATCTCAACAAGACGCTTGGCGATAGCCGGACGAGCCATGGATGTTCCAAGGAGATATTTGTTCTCGTATACTGCATGAGCCTGAACACAAGGTACTACGTAATTGTCACAGAAATCATCTGTTATATCTTCTATATAAAGCTTGGATGCTCCGCTTGCTTTGGCTCTTTCTTCAAGGCCATCAAGTTCATTGCCCTGTCCGCAGTCAGCACATACACATACAACGTCGTAGCCGTAGGTTTCTTTGAGCCATGGGATGATCGCGGTAGTGTCAAGACCACCTGAATATGCAAGGATAACTTTTTCTTTTTTCTTAGTAGCCATTGATAATTCCTCCATTTACTTATGAATAAAAATTCTGTGTGATAATGTATATTTAGTAATGATAAATCTCATATTGTCCATAAAGCTGCCCAATCATGAATAAAATCTATGCAAATAGAAGAGCGCTTGTATGTGTGACAAAAGTAAATATACTACCATTTGATGCATAATGCAAGAAGAAAATGTATAAATATTACATTAATTCAAAAATAATGTATAAATATTAAAATATCACTTGCATTATTATACACCCGGTCGTATACTATGACATATATTCTTATGAATGTGACAGATAAAAAGCGCATTCGGTGCACTTTCTTATATGAATAAGTCGGTATACCGGGCATTTTGTTTATACATTTAAGAATGATCAAAAAGAAAATGGAATTTTTACTATTAAATACATTATAATGAAATGGTGCGTTTTAGTAAATTTCCATCACAAAAAACAGAGTAAAATTAATCTGTATTAAGTTATTCAATATCGGATTGATGTAGTGGCTTTTAGATCATTGATCGTAAGTTCAATTAAAGAAAGTAAGACACTGCAATCGGAGGTGTGAAATGATCAAAGTTGGAATTATTGGCGCAACAGGATATGCCGGAGCAGAAATTGTAAGGCTACTTCAGATGCATCCTCAGGCAGAAGTTGTATGGTATGGCTCCAAAAGTTATATAGATCAGAAATATGCATCTATTTATCAGAATCTTTTTAAAATAGTAGATGCAGATTGTCTTGGCGAAGATATGGACAAGCTATCTGATGAAGTTGACGTGATATTCACGGCAACTCCTCAAGGCCTGTGTGCATCACTTGTCAATGAAGATATTCTTAATAAGGTCAAGATCATTGACCTTTCAGCAGATTTCAGACTAAAAGATGTTTCCGTTTATGAAAAGTGGTATAAGATCGAGCACAAAGCTCCAAAGTATATTGATGAAGCTGTCTACGGACTATGCGAGATCAACAGAGATAAGATAAAGGGCGCAAGGATCGTTGCTAATCCTGGATGTTATACGACATGCTCCATTCTTACAGCTTATCCTTTGGTCAAAGAAGGACTTATCGATCCGGATACTCTTATAATAGATGCACTTAGCGGCGTATCAGGCGCCGGAAGAGGAGCTAAGGTAGCTAACCTTTACTGCGAGGTCAATGAAAGTGCAAAACCTTACGGAGTTGCCAATCACAGACACACTCCTGAAATAGAGGAGCAGCTTGGATATGCGGCAGGCAAAAAGATACTTTTAAATTTCACACCGCATCTTGCACCTATGAACAGGGGAATCCTTGCAACAGAATATGCAAGCCTTAATAAGATAGATGGTAAGCTCCCTACACCGCAGCAGATCCGTGATGTATACAATAAGTATTATGGAAAAGAGAAGTTTATAAGAATACTTGACGATGGTGTATATCCTGAGACAAGATGGGTGGAAACTTCCAATTATGTAGATATAGGCTTTAAGATTGATGAAAGGACCGGTCGTATCATTATGATGGGCGCACTTGACAATCTTGTGAAAGGCGCAGCCGGACAGGCTGTACAGAATATGAACATTCTGTTCGGACTTGAAGAGAGCATGGGACTTGATATGGTTCCTTGTTTTCCTTAACAATAGAACACGACTTTAGAAAATGCATTATGTCAGTTATCTTAAGCCGGCACATATGGCATTTGATGACTGGCAATGTGATTTTTCTTAAGTCGCCAATATTTAATAGAAATTAAAAGTGTTTTTCACTTATGACATGAGGTAAAGTAATGGTCCGTGTAATGACAATAGAAGATTATGACGAGGTATATGCACTTTGGATGTCGATCAAGGGATTTGGGATAAGGAGTATAGATGATTCTAAAGAGGGGATCGAGATTTTTCTAAAAAGAAATCCTACTACATGCTGTGTTGATGTAGAAGATGGCAAGATAGTTGGTGCCATACTGTGCGGACATGATGGAAGACGCGCCTGCATGTATCATGTGTGTGTTTCGCCGGATTATAGGCGAAGACATATAGGACAGCACATGGTTGACTTTTGTCTTAAGGCCCTTAAGGAAGAAAAAATATGCAAGGTTGCCCTTAATGCTTTCGTTACCAATGAAGCTGGCAATGCATTCTGGAGCAAGATGGGATGGATCCTTAGAAGTGACATGAACTATTACGATCATGTTATTGATCCGGATAATGTTACTATATTTAATATATGATTTTTATTTAATAAGAAATATGATCAAGAATCATGATTCTATGATGAAGTCAGGAATTCGTAAATAAGAAATACCTGCAATAGAATTTGCGATTAATAGATTTTTTTAAAACGATTGTTTATTTATATTCAGGATGAGGTTTGATATGAAGATTATAGAAGGCGGTGTTACAGCACCAATCGGCTTTAAAGCAGCAGACTTTGCAGCAGGCATCAAATACCAGGGACGTACCGATATGGCGATGGTCTATTCGGATGTGCCATGTGAATGCGCAGGAACATTTACTACCAATCAGGTCAAGGCTGCATGTGTTATGTGGGACAAGAAGATAGTTGAATCCGGATCCAAGATGCAGGCTGTTGTTATTAATTCCGGAATAGCCAATGCATGTACGGGGCAGGAAGGTTTTGATGCCTGCGAAGCTACAGCCAAGGCTGTTGAGAAAGAACTTGGAGTTACATATGATACAGTAGCTGTTGCATCTACAGGTGTTATAGGCATGCAACTTCCTGTAGATAAGCTTGTAAACGGAGTGACTGGCATGGCAGGGATTCTGAGTCACGACAAGGAAGCCGGAACCAAAGCTTCTAAAGCAATAATGACAACAGATACCATTAATAAAGAGTATGCTCTTACTTTTGAAGTTGGTGGCAAGACTGTAACAGTCGGAGGTATGAGTAAAGGGTCAGGAATGATACATCCTAACATGTGTACCATGCTTGGTTTTATTACAACAGACCTTTCTATTGACAAAACGCTCATGCAACAGGCACTTTCCAGTGTAGTTAAGGATACCTTCAATATGATAACAGTAGACGGAGATACCTCAACTAACGATACCCTTCTGCTTATGGCCAATGGTCTTGCGGGAAATGATACTATTACTTCCAAGAACGAAGATTATGATAAGTTTTATGAAGCTCTTTTTACTATATGCAGATTCCTTGCAAGGAAGATGGCAGGTGACGGAGAGGGCGCAAGCAAGCTCTTTGAAGCCAAAGTTACAGGAGCAAAGACTAAGGATGACGCAAGAACTCTTGCAAGAGCGATAGTAGGCTCTAATCTTTCTAAGGCTGCAATATTCGGATGCGATGCCAATTTCGGAAGGTTCTTGTGCGCTATGGGATATTCCGGGGCGAAGTTTGATCAAAATGATGTTGAGCTCTTTTTTGAAAGTAAGAAGGGAACACTTAAGGTATTCGATCATGGCAATCCGATTGACTTTGATGAAGAATATGCAGTCTCTATTATGAAAGAGGACGAAGTTATGGTAGTTGCCAATATGAATGAAGGAGACCAGGAAGCAACAGCTTTTGGGTGCGATCTTACATATGATTATGTCAAGATCAACGCAGACTATAGAAGCTGAAAATATACCAAAAATATATTTTTGCTGATCAAATATGAATGAGTCAGTATGCTGAATGCAAGCTACATAATCAGATCATTTGAGCTAAGGAGAATAAGACAGTGGACAAGGATATGCAGGATGTAATGAAAAAAGCTGAGGTGCTTATTGAAGCGCTTCCATATATTCAGAAATTTAATCGTAAGATAATAGTTGTAAAGTACGGCGGAAGCGCTATGAGCAACGAAGATCTTCAAAGAAATGTGATCCAGGACGTTACACTTCTTAAACTTGTAGGATTTAAGCCTATCATAGTACACGGGGGCGGCAAAGCCATCAGTAACTGGGTTGGCAAAGTTGGCAAAAAAGCTGAGTTCGTAAATGGGCTTAGAGTAACGGATTCAGAAACTATGGAAATAGCAGAAATGGTTCTGTCCAAGGTCAATAAGCAGCTTGTTACAATGGTTCAGGAACTGGGTATCAAAGCTATAGGCTTAAGTGGTAAGGATTCAGGGCTTTTACATGTTAAGAAAAAATATTCTAATGGCCAGGATATAGGATTTGTAGGCGATGTAGATAAGGTTGATCCTGAGATACTCTATGATCTTCTTGACAGAGATTATCTTCCGATCATCGCACCTATTGGTCTTGATGATAATTTTGATACCTATAATATCAATGCAGATGATGCTGCATGCGCTATAGCTAAGGCCGTGGGAGCTGAGAAGCTGGCCTTCCTTACAGATATAGAAGGAGTATACAAGGATATAAATGATAAGACATCTCTTATCAGCCGTCTGACATGTTCGGAAGCAGATGATCTTATAGCTTCCGGTCAGATAGGAGGCGGAATGCTTCCAAAACTTGGAAATTGCGTGTCTGCAGTTAGGGAAGGTGTCAACAGAGTTCATATTCTTGACGGAAGGATACCGCATTGCCTTCTTCTTGAGATCTTCACTAACAGAGGTATCGGTACCATGTTTATGAATGATACAGATGAGCTGACTTCATGTGCTAAATGATCAGAATTAAGTATATGCCGCAAGGATCAATAGATGTCATGATCTGACCTTTGGCTAAAACATATATGAGTTAAGAGAGGAATTAGTTGAATATGTCTGACAAAATGAAAGAATACATAGATGAGGCCGAGAAAGACCTCCTTCATACATATAATCGCTATCAGGTGGTTCTTGATCATGGCGATGGTGTGCATTTATATGATATTGATGGCAAGGAATATCTTGATTTTGTATCAGGAATAGCCGTTTTTGCTCTTGGCTATAACAATAAAGAATACAATGATGCGCTCAAAGCTCAAATAGACAAGGTTATTCATACATCCAATTATTACTATAATGTGCCTGCAATAGAAGCTGCCAAAAAGCTCAAGAAAGTCAGCGGCATGGACCGTGTGTTTTTTACCAATTCAGGAGCTGAAGCTATAGAAGGAGCTTTAAAAGCTGCCCGTAAGTATGCATATCTTAAGGATGGAAAAACAGATCACGAGATCATCGCCTTAGAGCATTCCTTCCACGGAAGGACTTTCGGCGCTTTGTCTGTTACCGGCAATCCCAAGTATCGCGAAGCATTTGAGCCTATGATCGGCAATATACGTTTTGCTAAGATGAATGATTTTGAGAGCATTCTTGAAAACGTTAATGACAAAACCTGTGCTATAATCATGGAGACTGTTCAGGGAGAGGGCGGTATTTTCCCTGCCGAAGAAGGATTCCTAAGAAAAGTCAGAACTTTATGTGATGAAAAAGATATCCTTCTTATACTGGATGAGATCCAGTGCGGAATGGGAAGAACAGGCCATATGTTTGCGTGGCAGAGCTATGGTATAAAGCCTGATATCATGACCTGTGCCAAGGCTCTTGGATGCGGAGTTCCTGTAGGTGCATTCCTTCTCAATGAAAAGACCGGACAGAATTCTCTCAAGGCCGGAGATCACGGTACTACATATGGCGGCAATCCTCTTGCATGCGCTGCTATAAGTAAGGTGCTTGATTTATTTGAGCAGTACAATATAATAGACAATGTGAATTCAGTAGCTCCTTACCTTGAAAAAAGGCTTGATGAGCTTGTAGATAAATATGATTTTGTGACCAAAAGGCGCGGCAGGGGCCTTATGCAGGGACTTGTCTTTGACAGGCCTGTAGCAGATATAATTGTCAGTGCTATGGACAAGGGACTTATCCTCATTAATGCAGGACCTTCTATAATCCGCTTTGTTCCGCCGCTAGTGATATCCAAAGATGATGTAGACAAGATGATAGAGATCCTGGATTCTTGTCTTAGAGAGATCTAAAGACATTTGATGACATCCTTTATCCAGATATCGATGATACTTATTTGTACGTATGCTGCGCCTTAATAATGTTGGGAGATTTTTTGATGAATAAGAAAAAAAGACTTCTGTCAGTTATTATGGCAGTATGCGTACTTTTTGTTACTATGTTTGCGGCAGTTTATGGTGGAAGTGTACTGGCGGATGAGAATAGTTCTTTTTTTGCAACCAAGAAAACAACTATAAGACTCTGGTATGATGATGATGCGCTTACAGATTATCTGCTGCAGCTGTCAGTGACCTATAATGATACACATAAATACACAAGACTTGAACCTACACTTGTATCAGCTCTTGAATATCTTGAGAATATTTCAGCGGCATCAGCTGCCGGTGAGATGTATCCTGATCTGTATATTCTTACTAATGATTCTTTAGAAAAAGCATATCTTGCAGGACTTGCGCTTCCGGTTACAAGCAGCACACTTTCAGATACCCAGTATCCATCTGCAGCTCTAAAGAGTGTGACCTATGATGGCAAGTATATCGCATATCCTTATTATTTTGAAACCAGTACACTTATCTATAACAAGACCTATCTTGAGAATGCAGCAAGAGACAGTCTTGAGAATGAATATTATATGGAGAATGTTGAAGATCCGCAGCAGGATGCTGACACTCAGGAATCAGACAGTGCTTCTTTTGAAGGCTCTGTAGAAATATCTGATGATCAGGTCGAGCAGCGTGTCGATGAGATGATCCCTGATACTATAACTGATATTATTAGATTTGCAGAGACTTATAATGCACCTGCAGAAGTTGAAGCGGTATTTAAGTGGGATGTGTCAGATATTTTTTATAATTACTTCTTTGTAGGCAATTATATCAATATAGGTGGAGATGCCGGAGACAATTCACAGTTTATAGATGTATATAATGAAGATGCAATAAGATGCATGGACTTGTATCAGCAGCTCAATCAGTTCTTTGCCATTGATTCAAAAGGCTCATCATATGAGGAGATAATACAGGATTTCATAGGTGGTAAGATCGTATTCACACTGGCTACAACTGATGCTCTTGATACAATAGCTAAGGCACAGGAAGCGGGTGAATGTCCTTATGAATACGGAGTTGTCACGATGCCGTCTCTTACAGATGATATAGGAACAAGGACTATGTCAGTTACCAGATGCATCGTTGTAAACGGTTATTCAGAACACTCTAAAGAAGCGTCAGAGGTAGCGGAATATATCTGCGGACGATATGATGACACTTTATATGAAATGACCGGTAAGGTTTCGGCCAATAAAAATGTTCAGCATTCAGAATCCGGGATCAAGGGCTTTATGGAAGCTTATGAAGGCTCTGTTCCAATGCCCAAGATGATCGCAACATCTAATTTCTGGATGCAGCTTGAGATATCCTTTGAAGAAATCTGGGAAGGCGCAGATCCTAATGAGACACTTCGAAAGGTATCTAGTCAGGTTAAGACCCAGGTATCAGGAAGTGAACAGACTATAGAAGAGTCTCCTATAGATTTTACTAATGATGTTACCTGGACGCAGGCTCAGGAATATTATGATGAGGGAATGACTGAATAATAATAGTTAATACGTTATTGTTTTATATAAAGACTTTGTAAGTTTAAAAGGACTTGCAAGGTCTTTGTTTTTGAAATAAAATAAAGTAGTATGCATGGCGGGATCCTCCAATTAGGAGGAACATGCAGTTTAAAAGATCAAAAGCCGGATTGATACCGGTACTTGTTGTTGCAACACTACTTATGTGTGGCTGCAAATCAAATGATTATCAGGTTATACAAAGTAAAGATTCATCTATAGAATCAAGTACTAAAGATTCTGTAGAAAGCGGCTCTTTGAATGAGGCTTCAATATCGAAGAACTCTATAGCGGATGCTTCTGCGACAGACGATTCTGTAGCGGGAGCTTTTGCAGATGGTAATAGTACTGATAATAGCAACTTTGATGGAAGTATATCTGATGTTATTATCAAGGTATATGTATGCGGAGCTGTTAATAACAGCGGCGTCTATGAATTGTCATCCGGAGACAGGATTGCTGATGCGATTGATGCTGCAGGAGGCTTTAGCACTGAAGCTGCCACAGAATATCTGAATCTTGCCATGGTTGTTTCTGATGGTATGAAGATTCAGGTACCTACAACTGATGAGATCGAAGAACTTGAAAAGGCGGAGGCTCAAAGTAGTAGTGACAACCAGGCGGATGGAAGTGCAGATACATCATTTGTTGTGACAGGTGATGGAAAGCCTGTAGATACCAATAAACAGAATAGTGAAGCTGATAATACTTCTGCCTTGTCTTCTTGTGATAATGCTTCTGATAGCAGCAATGTACTTGTTAATATCAATACTGCAGGAGTAGATGAACTCTGTACCTTGAGCGGGATCGGTAAATCCAGAGCAGATGCCATAATCGCTTATCGTGATGAGAATGGACCTTTTAAGAGTATTGAAGATATCAAGAAGGTCAGCGGGATCAAAGACAAAGTATTTGAACAGATCAAAGATAGTATAACAGTATAGAAAGTGGGGACGATATGTCACGTAAAGCACTTGTTGTTGATGATGAAAAGTCAATTGTAAAGGGACTTAAATTTAGTTTGGAACAGGATGGAATGGAAGTTGACTGCGCATATGACGGCGCTGAAGCTTTAGAGCTTGCCAAGGCCAATAAATACGATATCATTCTTCTGGATGTAATGCTTCCTGAACTTTCAGGTTTTGAAGTATGTCAGGCAATCAGAGAATTCAGCAATGTTCCTGTTATCATGCTTACTGCTAAGGGTGATGATATGGACAAGATCCTGGGCCTTGAATACGGTGCTGATGACTATATCACAAAACCATTTAATATACTGGAAGTAAAGGCAAGGATCAAGGCTATCATCAGACGAGCAGCATCTGTAGAATCCATGTCTGAGATGGTATTTGGTGATCTAAAGATCAATAAAGAATACAGAAGAGTATTTGTAAGAGATAAGGAGATAAGCCTTACAAGCCGTGAGTTTGAAGTATTAGAGCTTCTTGCTGCACATTCAGGCAAAGTCTTTTCACGTGATGAGCTTCTTACAGATATCTGGGGTGATGAGTATCCGGGAGATGTTAGAACAGTTGATGTTCATGTCAGAAGACTTCGTGAGAAACTTGAATCTAATCCAAGCGAGCCTAGATATGTAAGAACAAAGTGGGGCTCAGGATATTATTTTCAGGCATAAATCAGTATGAATCTGAAAACATTTTTTGGTGAATTATTACATAAATTAAAAATAGTCAATATATTCAAAAGTCTGCGTGCACGTATCTTCGTACTTGTCTTTGTGACAGGCCTTATATCCTGTCAGGTTGTTCACTTTGCAATATTAGAGACATATGAAGGTCGTGCGGTTGCAGTTCGTACAACTGAGGTTCAGACACAGGCTCGTATCCTTGCTGATCATCTGATCACCTATGGATACCTGCAGGATACCTCATCTGAAGTTGTCGGTGCTGAGCTTGACATGCTTGCCAATCTTTATGATGGACGTGTCATGATCATTGATGACAATCTCAAAATTATCAAAGATACCTATGGTATAAGTGAAAAGAAGACCATTATCTCAGAAGAGGTTGTAAAGTGCCTTAAGCAGGGCGATAACGGTACAACATCTGTTTATGATGCTAATAATGGTTATATTGAGATCACTACACCTATCACTAAGAGCCAGATTGTAGAAGATGAAAACGGCAAGGAAAAAGAAATTGAGACGGTAGTAGGTGTCATACTTACCAGTGTATCTACTGATAATATCAGTACTACTCTTGACATTCTGAATAAGAACGCAAGCTCTATAGAACTCATAATAATAATTATTATCTTTATGTTTTCTTTGTTTGCAGCTAATATTCTGCTCAAGCCTTTTGACAGGATCACAAGTGCGATCAATGATATCAAGGCAGGATTTACCAATGAAGAGATCTCTGTTCCGGATTATCTTGAGACAGAGCATATAGTTACTGCCTTCAACCAGCTTCTGTCCAGAATGAAGACTTTGGATGAATCCCGTCAGGAGTTTGTATCCAACGTATCACATGAGCTTAAGACACCGATAACATCTATGAAGGTACTTGCTGATACTCTGGTGGCTCAGCCGGATGCTCCTATTGAGATGTATCAGGACTTCATGCAGGATATTAGTAAGGAAGTTGACAGAGAAGCTACGATAATCGATGATCTTCTGTCTCTTGTTAAGATGGACAAAACAGCGGCGCAGCTCAATATCTCTACTGTTGATGTCAATGAGATGACTGAGATCATACTAAAGAGACTTCGTCCTATAGCACGAAAGAATAATATTGAGCTTACATTTGACTCAAGGCGTCCTGTTACAGCAGAGATAGATGAAGTCAAGCTGTCACTTGCGATTATGAATATCGTTGAGAACGCTATCAAATATAATAAGGAATCGGGCTGGGTCAAGGTAATACTTGATGCTGATCATCAGTCCTTTACTATTACAATATCAGATTCAGGCGTTGGTATACCTGAGGATTCAACAGATCTTATCTTTAACAGATTCTACAGAGTAGATAAGTCAAGATCCAGAGAGATAGGTGGAACAGGACTTGGTCTATCCATAACCAAGAGTGCGATACTGATGCATAGAGGTTCTATTGATGTAGACAGTGTTCTGGGAGAAGGAACTACCTTTACTGTTACGATACCTCTTAGCTATGCTAAGTAAGATGAAGTAAGGCTAAGTGTTGTTATGGATAGTGAAGTTGACTTAAGTATTGTGAAGTTAGACTAAGAATGATGAAGAAATATCAGGTATGACTACCAAAGAGTAAGTGAAAAAATACAGGGATTAAGAGAGATAACAGGGAGAATCAGAGCCAGAATGAACAGCAATATTTTTTCTCTGAAAAAAAGAATATCAAAGGTCGTTAGAGGAAGAATAGTGCTTGCTCTTATTCTTGCTGTCTGCATGACTATGACCGCGTGTGCAGGTAAAATTGGAATGTCAGGTGACGCGGAAAAAGCTGATAATGAAGTTAAGATTTATTATGTCAACTCTTCTGAAACAGGGATTGTAGCTGATGACTATACTCTAACATCTGATATCAAAGATACGGATGCTGTAATAGCAGAGCTTATAGAGCAGCTTTCTCAAAACCCTGATACTTTTTCTTACGAAGCACCCCTTGCAGGAAGGATAGCCCTTATTGATTACAAATTGACAGATGACAGCCTCATTCTTAATTTTAATGAGTCTTATAATTCTGTTGATCATGTTACTGAGATCCTTGACAGAGCTGCTATGGTTCGTACACTTACTCAGATTGATGCGGTGAAGACTGTTACTTTTCAGGTTGGCGGAAGCCCGCTTACTGATGTTTCAGGCAACGTTATAGGAACTATGACTGAAGATACCTTTATCTATAATGCAGGTAACGAGATCAATACATATGAGAAGGTGATACTTACTCTTTATTTTACAAACGAGTCTGGAGACGGACTTATCAAGGTATATCGTACTGTTGTATTCAATAGTAATATATCTATGGAGAGAATCGCGCTGGAACAGCTTATCGCCGGCCCTAACACAGATGAAGTATATCCTACGATCAACCCTGCTACCAGTATAAATTCAATAACAGTAAGAGATGGTATCTGCTATGTCGATCTTGATTCTGCATTTACGACAGAGCCTTATACTGTTACAGCTCAGACTGCAATATACTCTATAGTTAATACACTTTGTGAATTTACTGAAGTTAATAAAGTTCAGATAACAGTTGACGGCAATAAAGATGTCAAGTTTATGGACAGCCTTAGCCTTTCAAGTACATATGAAAGAAATCTTGAGATCATAGAAGAGTAAAAATCAGTAAAAGTTAGAAAAACCAGAAAATAGAAAAATCAAAAAATAGGAAAATAAGAAAATGTTTAGAAGGCCACTATGTCTTGTTACAATGGCATTTGTGGCGGCTGTCTTTATATTTCTCTTGGTATATCCGCCGGATTATTCTGATCTGGGGTATGAAAACGGAGAATATATCACAATATCGGGAAAAGTCACTTCCAAAGAGACCGGAACCGATTTCGATGACAATCAGGTTCAAGTTCTATATATCGAAGATTCTGAAAAAGAGGATACTATAGTAAAAGTATACCTTGCGTCTTCGTATCAGGATATCTATGATAATATCCCCCAAATAGGTGAACAGATAACAGTGCAAGGGGAATACTATGCCTTTTCAAGAGCAAGTAATCCCGGTGAGTTTGACAGCCGCACATATTATAAAATATTGAAAATTGAATATCAGATAAGGGAAGGTATAGTCAAATATAACAATAATGATCCGGATAGATTTAAAGAATCATTGTATAGGATGAGAGAGCATCTAAAAAAGATCATTGATGATACCTTTGAAGATGAGGATGCATCTGTAATGAAAGCAATGCTTCTTGGAGACAGAACATCCATGGATGAAGATATAAAGGGATTGTATCAGGGTGCAGGGATAATACATATTTTAAGTATATCAGGGCTTCACATATCGATTCTTGGAATGGGTCTTTATAATCTTCTCAGAAGATTAAGACTCAGGATAATACCTGCTGCATTAATATCTATTGCAATGATGATGTCATACGGTATAATGTGCGGAATGGGTACATCAGCGATAAGAGCTATCATCATGTTCTGTATTCATATGTTAGCTATAGTTCTGGGACGTACCTATGATATGTTGACAGGCCTGTCTGTAGCTGCCATGCTCCTTATATTCGAGGAGCCTTTGTATATCTATCATAGTGGCTTTTTGATGAGTTTTGGAGCAGTTATTGCAATAGGACTTGTACTGCCTACTCTGTCACAGGGCATCACTCCAAGGGATGCGGATTATACAAAGCGTATGGATAAACTCATAAGGAATTCTGAAAACAATACAGTCAGAGATTATCTTATGATCGCCAGAGAAAAAATCGTGGAAGGCGTATTGTCTATAGTAAGAGCATCGCTATCAGTATCTGCTGTGATCTTACCTGTGCAGATGAATACGTATTATACATTCCCTGTATATTCTGTCTTTCTTAATATTCTGGTACTTCCTTTCATGACTATATTACTGGGACTTGGAATAGCAGTACTTACCTTGGGAAGTGTTTGCACAGGAATAGCTATGTTTCCCGGATTTATGTGCCATATCATCCTTACCATGTATAAAGGGATATGTATAGGAAGCAGGTACCTTCCTGCAAATACCTGGTATGCAGGACATGCCGATGCATGGCAGGTGGTGATTTATTATATTCTACTTATAGTATTCTTAATATCTCATAAGTATATAAGAGAATATATAAAAAGAAAACTTGATCCGGAAGATTCCGGCAAAAACGGTGTTGCAGAAAAACGCTCTGAAAAACAAAAAAGAATCATATACCCGTATCTTGTATATCTTATACCGGTGGTAGCAGTATGGATCCTGGCTATAAGAATAAGACCGGATCTGCGGCTATCATTTCTTCATGTAGGACAAGGGGACGGTATTGTAATAGAAATGGAGAACATGACCTATCTTGTAGATGGAGGCAGCACCTCAAGATCCAATGTAGGCAAGTATATATTGACACCGTATCTTAAGTATGAAGGGATAGGATATATTGATGCATGTATCATAACTCATGAAGATAAGGATCATATATCAGGTGTATTAGAATTATTGGAAGCTATGCCGGCAGGAGGGATCAGGATTGGAAGTCTTATACTTCCGGATTGTGATACCAGCTGCAGAGAATCCGGCTATGAGCAGCTGGAAGAAGCTGCAATAAAAGCAGGCGTTCCGGTTTCTTATATAAAAAGAGGCGATAAGCTTCGTACAGGAAGCAGCGATATTACCATAACCTGTATAGGACCTCCTGAGGGAATGTACACAGATGGAGCCAATGCACACTCCACTATCCTTTATATAGAGCACAAAAACTTTACAAGTCTTCTTACAGGAGATGTAGAAGAAGAAGGACTTAGAAGTCTTAACGAATTCATGAGTCAAAACAGTAGTGAGTTTTCAGATCTTACTTTATTAAAGGTTCCGCATCATGGGTCAAGATATACGACAGATGAAGAGTTTTTGGATATACTGGATCCCCTTTGTAGCGTAATATCCGCAGGAAGGAACAATATGTACGGACATCCACATGAGCAGGTACTTGAAAGGCTTGAAGCAAGCGGATGCAAGTATTTTATAACGTATGAACAAGGCGCTATAACTGTAGATAGCGATGGCAGGGGAGATACGCTCAAGTTAAAAAGCTTTCTTGCCAATAATGGATTGTGGTAAGATATAGTAAATGACTTTAGGAATATATATGCTGCATATTAAAGGTGGCATGGTATCGGGAGGCAATGATGCCGGCAAAGACATCAGAATTTAAAGCTAAGCATAGCGAGATAGTTAAAGATATAAAAGCAGAAGATTTTAAACATTGCTACCTTGTATATGGCGAAGAAGCATATTTAAGAAATCAGGTCAAAGATGAACTCAAAAAAGCTCTTTTAGGGACTGGTGATTCCATGAATATGAGCCGCTATGAAGGCAAGGATATAAATGTCATGGAAGTGATAGATATGGCAGAGACTATGCCTTTTTTTGCTCCAAGACGAGTTATAGTGGTAGAAGAGTCAGGACTTTTTAAAAACGGATGTCCGGAACTTGCCGATTATATAAAGTCGCCATCAGAGACTGCGTATTTTCTATTTGTTGAAAGCAGTGTTGATAAAAGAAAAGACATGTTCAAAGCTGCCAATTCGAAAGGACTTACCATTGAGTGTGATACACCGGATATAACCGATCTTAGGGTATGGGCAGGACGAAGACTCAAGAATAATGGACTTATGGTAACAGAAGCTACATTGAATTTTTTCTTCGAAAGAGTTGGAACAGATATGTCTAATGCTGCCAATGAACTTGAGAAGATCAGCTCTTACTGCATGGGAAGAGATAGCGTAAGTGTTTCAGACGTTGACGCGGTATGTGCTAACTGGCTATCCAATCAGATATTCGCTATGACAGATGCTATAGTAGAACATAATCAGAAGAAGGCTATGGATCTGTATTATGATCTTCTGGCACTTCGCGAACCACCGCAGAAGATACTGGCGCTGATATTCAGGCAGTTCAATATCATGCTGCAGGTCAAAGAAATGTCTGATAATCATAAAGATAAGGCAAGTATCGCATCAGCAGTTCATCTGGCACCGTTCATAGTCTCTAAATATATAAACTGGGCCAGATCATATACCATAGCGCAGCTCAAAGCATGCCTTGAAATGTGTGTTGCAAGTGATGAAGCATACAAGAGCGGTAAGCTAAATGATGTGATAAGCGTAGAAATGATAATAGTAAAGTGCTCAGCTAGATGATAGTTAGCTATATACTAAACAGATAGGTATCTTTATTTAAAAAAATATATAGAAAATATATAAAGAAAAATATAAAGAAAAATATATAGAAATAATATATAGAAATAGTATATAGAAAAATATTTTGAAGTTAACTTAACTTTCCCCAAAAGTGTGGGAAGGTTTAGGGATTATTATAAAATCATGGAGGACTAATATATGGAAAGACCATTACCACAGCAGATATACAGACATTTTAAGGGGAATCTGTATCAGGTTCTTACTATTGCGATTCATTCAGAGACCAGAGAAGAGCTTGTAATATATCAGGCGCTTTATGGTGATTATAAGGTTTATGCAAGACCTCTGTCTATGTTCACAAGCCCTGTCGACAGACTGAAATATCCTGATGCACGGCAGAAGATGAGATTTGAACTTGTGAATCCTGAAAGATTATCTGATCATGTAAAAGAAGACACAGAAGCATTAACACGTCCGGAAAAACATGATACAGTAATCTTAGGCTCACATGATGCATTAAGCGTATCAAAGGCTACAGGATCACCGGATATATCAAGAAGTGATGATACAGAATCTATGGATACTGTAAAAAGCTCATTTATAGTTCGTCCTGAGAAAAAGCAGGAGCTTAATATAAATATTCAAAGAGAACCTGAAAGAGAACCTGAAAAAAAGGCTTCGGCAACTGATACTGACAGCTATTTTATGAATAAGACTATAGAAGACGAGGCTGATGAACTTAACCTTGATCCTAATGTAGTAGCTTTCCTTGATAGCGACTCTGCCAAGGCAAGGCTTCAGATCCTTGAGAAGATAAGACCTATAGTAACAGATGACATGATAGATATAATGGCTATGGCCATAGATGTGGAAGTTGAGCCGGGAGATGTGTATGACAGGCTTGCAGATCTTCGAAACTGTCTTGATACTATAGCTAGATTTGAAACAGAAAGACTTAGATAAGAAAGACTTTGAGTTATGAATATAAAAAAGCTCTTTACTTTACATGGTGTAAGGTAAAGAGCTTTTGTTATGTTAAGATCAATTATTTTTAGTAAGCACTTGCATTATAGCCTGATCTCCTGAGTTGCAACTTCGCCGTCTTCCATAACAGGATCGATGAAGTGGATCTTCCTTAGGAAATTAAGCGTTATATCAGAGCGATATACAACATAATACATTATAAGAGCCAGTGCTATAGCACTTACAACATCGATCACGCAGTGCTGTTTGATGAACATTGTAGACAATACGATCGAAAGTGAGATAAAGTGTGAGCATAGTTTCCAGCCTTTGCTGAATCTCTTGCTATACTGAATACTAAATGCGCCACCTATAGCATTGTAAACATGCATGCTAGGGAATACATTGGTAGGCGTGTCGTATTTATAAAATACAGATACAAGAGCTGTAAATATATTGTTCCTCTCAAACTGAGCCGGTCTTAGGTACTGAATAGTAGGGAAGATCGTTGAGATGATAAGGAACAATGTCATACCTGTTCCGAGAAAGATCATGAATCTCCAATAATCTTCCTTCTCGTATTTGAGAAGAGGATATGCAGTACAAAAAGCGATAAAGAAGAACCATAGAATATACGGAATAACGAACACTTCCATAAATGGTATCATATCGTCAAGTCTTGTGTGCATTTCTGTAAAGTGTATGACTTTACGAGTTTCTATGTAGTTGAACCATACTAGGTATATAACGGCATATATAGCAGTGGGAATCGTCATAAGGATGGATTCTTTGATTCTTGTAGCCGTTATAGGCTTACTGAACTCATCTGCTTTGATAAAATTTTGCATAGTATTTTCCTTCTATGATAATGTAAAATGGCATGATGTCTGAAATTACAAATACTACTATACTCGTTCATACCGGCATTATCAATATGAAACTGACTGAAAAAATATCGATATTTCGGTAAAGAATGGTCAAATATTACAAAAAATGTAAAAAAAGCAAATTCAAAGTAGATATCGGATTATCAGACCATGAGTTTTAGTTTAAAACCTGTGTTCTTGATCAAAATATCATCAGATTTTACGGAAACTTCGCCGTCAGTATGAACCCATAAAGGCTTTTGTGTTTGTATATGTATCTCAGAACTCTTTAGTGCATGAATTCCCTTGTACTTGAACTGCTTACCTTTTTTGGCAGAAGGAAGTGCTCTCATTATGGTAAAAAAGGACATATCTCCTGCGGCACATACGTCAAAACAGCCATCGTTACAGTCAGCATAAGGGCCGAACATAAATCCGCCACCTTCAAAAGGATGGATCATCATTGCAGCAAAAATAGCTTTATCAAAGTGGAGCTTTTCACCTTCTTTGGTAGTGATATCCATAGCGTTTTTTTCTATAGAGAATATCTGATGAAGAGCTATAAGAAGATATGTGAGCTTCCCGAGATTGATTGCATTAAGGACTTTCTTGAGCCTTGAAGAAAGAGCTTCTTCGCATACTGCAGCATCGAAGCCTATTCCTGCACTGACATCAAAGTATCTTGTGGTCTTAACTTCATCATCATGAAGCCTTGAATAGGTGGATGAAATATTGTTGTATGTGATTTGACCGATATCTGAAGTCCTAAGAACTTTACCTTCGGTAATCCTCTGGATAAGTTCTGAAGTATCAATATTAATACCAAGACCAAAGGCGAGATCCCCTGCAGATCCTCCCGGGATATATCCTAAAACGACTTTGTCAAAATCTGTGATGCCATTAATAACTTCATTCATAGTCCCATCGCCGCCTATGACTATCAG
The DNA here is from genome assembly GCF_900110805.1 of Butyrivibrio sp. TB. Classification (NCBI taxonomy): domain Bacteria; kingdom Bacillati; phylum Bacillota; class Clostridia; order Lachnospirales; family Lachnospiraceae; genus Butyrivibrio; species Butyrivibrio sp. TB. The sequence goes on from NZ_FOER01000026.1 coordinate 52,396, forward strand.
TTTTAGAGGGGATTCTTCTGAATGCATTTCCATTAGTGAAGTAGTGAGCCTTTTGGCATCTCCGGCCTTTTTGGTAGATGCAGCCTTATATTTAAGCCCTGCTACAATAAAACTTTCTTCAAGTTTTTTCCAGGTATAATATCCCCGTCCGGAACCTGATCCGGGATTGACGATTACATAATACATACAACTCCTCCTAGAAGTGCATCAGACACACATAATAATTATATTATAGTCCGGAGATCTTTTAAGATCATCCTAAGTGGTTATCTATGATTTGGCTTTTTATAGTAAAAACACAGACAATGATAGTATATTCTCTAATCCTGCAAAAATGAATATATAAAAAATGTTGTTACATACGTCATATAATTTTGACACCTATAACCCATTACAAAATTAATGTAATTTGTTTGAATATTTGGTCAAAAAATTACTTTTGTCATATAGAAATTGATGTATCTATATGCTATGATATGCCAAGTGATGCTTAAAACAGTAGAAAACCGTATAAGTCGGTAGATATGTCAGGAGAGAGAAAATGTATTCATTGGATGAAGTCAAAAAAGTTGATCCCGAAATCGCTCAGGCAATTGAGGATGAGATGCAGCGTCAGAATGATCACATAGAGCTGATCGCTTCTGAGAACTGGACCAGTAAGGCTGTAATGGCAGCAATGGGAAGCCCTCTTACCAACAAATATGCAGAAGGCCTTCCGGGTAAAAGATACTATGGCGGATGCTATGTTGTAGACCGTGTTGAGAATCTTGCCAGAGAGCGTGCCAAAGAGCTCTTTCATTGTGATTATGTAAATGTACAGCCCCATTCAGGAGCTCAGGCCAATCTTGCAGTGCAGTTCGCACTTCTTGAGCCAGGCGATACTATTATGGGTATGAACCTTAATCAGGGCGGTCATCTTTCTCACGGAAGCCCGGCCAATATCTCCGGTACATACTTTAAGGTAATTCCTTATGGTGTAGATGAAAACGGATTTCTTGATTATGACGAGATGAAAAGACTCGCCATTGAGAATAAACCAAAACTTATAATAGCAGGAGCTTCTGCATATTGCAGAACAATTGATTTTAAAAAGTTCAGAGAGGCAGCAGATGCATGCGGAGCTATCCTTATGGTAGATATAGCTCATATCGCAGGCCTTGTTGCCGCGGGACTTCATCCAAGTCCATTCCCATATGCGGATGTTGTAACTACTACAACTCACAAGACACTTAGAGGACCAAGAGGCGGAATGATCATGTGGAATCAGGCTGCCCAGGACAAGTTTAAGTTCAATAAGGCTGTATTCCCGGGAATTCAGGGCGGCCCTCTTGAACATGTTATCGCTGCCAAAGCTATCTGCTTCAAGGAAGCACTTGATCCTTCATTCAAGGTATATCAGCAGGGAGTTATCGACAACGCCAAGGCTCTTTCAGAAGGACTTATGAAAAGAGACATACAGATCGTTTCAGGCGGCACTGACAATCACCTTATGCTCGTGGATCTTACTAACTATGACCTTACAGGTAAGGAAGTTGAGGCATGGCTTGACGAAGCTCATATTACTGCCAATAAGAACACAATACCTAATGAAAAACAGTCTCCTTTTGTAACAAGTGGTATCCGTCTTGGTACACCTGCTGTTACTACAAGAGGCATGAATACAGAGGATATGGACAAAATCGCCGAAGCTATTGCTACAGTTATCAAGAAGAAGGAAGCCGGAATCGAAGAAGCAAAAGCAATAGTTAAGTCTCTTACAGACAAATATCCACTTATCTGATCCTTTTTATAAGATCCTGTAAGCTTATTCTTAAATATGTATTTCAGATCCGGGGAGCTTATCCTGAATCAGAGTTTTTTAGTTCTGGTAAGCATGCCCTAAATCTTATTACTTTAACAGATTCAGGAATATGATCTAAGTACAAAATAATAAATTGTCATATAAATAAGACAATTAAAGCCATGGCATTTGGTTATCTTAACCTTATGCTATGGCTCTTTTTATGTAACTTTTGAGATCATATGAGTTGTAGTGTCCTATATTTTCCATAGATATTAGGTTATCAAAAAGCTCTAAATGGCATAAATATAATAGGAACGGAAGATTTGAGTTATGTTTATAATTGTCAGAAAATAATAAAATATATAAACAAATAGCAGATATTAGTACAATTAATCAATTCAATAACAGAATATAAATAAAAAATATTCAAATTGACTTGACAAATCAAAATAGCTTTAGTATACTATAATCAATCCAAACGAATTAAGTGAAGAAAATACTTCGGGGGACCGAAAGAAAGGCAGGTATACTCCAAAGACATAAGTAATTTACTATAACTGCTGGAAAGGAAGGTACGGACCACCAGACTACTTAATTTAGATTTATGATTAAGAAACAGTGTTATATTATTACAACGGCTTTAGTACATGATTAGTGGCGACGATCAATATCTACATCTTGACCACCACAGCTTTTAAAAGCAAAAGTGAATGGAAAGAGCAGGTTGAGAAATCGGAGGTACAGTCCATTGGGATGTGAAGATCCAACGCAGATAGTTATTAACAGAGTAATAATTAGTAAAAAAAATTCAACAGAATGAAGAACGGTGGCTTGAAGAGAAAAGGTCGCCGTTCTTTTTTTGTGCTTTTTGTGTTAAAATGATTTTAAGTATTGTCATTACTATTTTTATTCGTTTCATCTTGTTCTTATTTCGGTTAGGGAGGGAAAAAAGATATGAGGGAAGAAAATAATAATGCAGTAGTTGAAACGGCTCAGGATTTAGAACAGGGTAATGTTCAGGAAAAATCTAAGCAGCAAAAAAGAGAAAATCGCCGCAGGCGTCGCCTAAGATCCCAAATGTTTGCATATTTAATAGTACTTGTACTGATTACAGTATCTATAACAGGGCTTGTATGGGGGATCAAGAAGGTATCAGCAGCTGTGATAGATCATCAAACACAAAAAGATGCCAGGATCGCAGCTTCAGAAAGCTCTGAGAATACAGAGATAGCTATTATCACACCTGATGATGAGGAAGTTCCGCTGGCTTCTGAAGCGGATGAGATAGTTAATAACAGAATAGATGCCACTCTTCTTAATATGACCCTTGAAGAGAAGGCTGCATATATCTTTTTTATAACACCTGAGCAGCTTACGGGTGTTGATAGCGCTGTCAAAGCAGGCTCAAGCACTCAGGCTGCACTTGAACAGTATACTGTAGGCGGAATTGTATATTCGTCTAATAATATAAAGAGCGATGATCAGATCAAAGAAATGCTTGCTACAACTTCGCAGATGAGCAGATATCCTTTACTTCTTGCTGTATCGGAAGAAGGAGGCTCAAAAAGTGTAGCTGCTACAAGTCTTGGAATTACCGGAACCAAAGCTCCATCACTTCTTGAAGGCAGTGATGATGCAGCCCAAAACGCCGGCGCTCTTGGATCCTACCTTATCAACTACGGCTTTAACATGAATCTTGCTCCGAATCTTAAACTTTCGGATGCAGAGAATTTATTTGGAACGGACGCTAATCTGACAGCTCAGATGGCTTCTGCATATATATCTTCATTAGAAACAACAGGTGTAAGCGCATGCGCATCTTCTTTCCCTGTAGCAGTATCAGATCCGGCATCAGGACTTGAAACATGTGATCTGTCAATAGAAGAGCTTCAGGCCGGAACTTTTGTACCGTTCGAATGTGCTATAGATGCAGGTGTTGATGCGATCATGGTCAGCAATATAGCATGTCCTTCTATTTCAGGTGAGGGAATACCCTGCAGCCTTTCAGGAAGTGCAATTACCGATACTTTAAGAGGAAATCTTGGATATGATGGCATAGTCATCACAGATGCCATGAACGTCCCTGCTATCACCGACGCATATACTTCTGATCAGGCTGCTGTTGCTGCTATAATTGCAGGCGCTGATATGATCTTCATGCCAGAAGATTTTCAGGCAGCTTATAACGGAATCATAGAAGCTGTAAATACAGGTATCATTACAGAGGAGAGACTTAATGAGTCAGTAAGACGTATACTTCGTGTAAGATATACGTATGATGCTATGTAATTTTCGGGAAAATGCATATTGGAAATAATACGTTTTCCTTGTACAATACACCCTTGTGGTATTTAAGTCGTGCTTGAAAAATGTATTTTTCAAACTTGTATACTAATTTATTTTAAGGAGAAGACAGCATGTCAAGTATAATCACTGAATCTCAGAACTTTGACAATGAAGTTTTATTTTGCAATATTTTCTCTCAGAGAGATAAGAAAGAACTTGAGAGAATCTTTTTGAAAAACAGGATTTCTTATTATATCGACTGGCAGAAGCAATCACTGTGGCAGAGACTTTTTTCAAGAAAAGGAAGTGACCGCATCAACTGTTTCGTTAAGATCAACAGAAGCGAAGTTGAAAAGGCATATGGCCTTGTTAAGAATATTCAGGGACTTAAGTTCAAGGATATAACAGGTGATACAGAAAGACGAGCAGTTACAAAACGTGCTCTCATGGATGAAGCAGAGGATTTAGATGAAGAGTAAAGATTCTGTTAAGGGTAGTGCGAATTTGGCCCAAAATAGTGCCAAAGCCCCAAAAAATGGCAGAGGATCCAAAATGCCCGCCTCAAAGGCTGGCAAAGGTGTACAGGGATCAAAGAAATCCATAACAAAGACTGAAAAAGGCGAAAAGAAAACAAAGTCAGATAATACATCTGTAACAAGTTCTAAGAGCAGATGCCCTGTATCGAAGAAGTGCGGCGGATGTCAGTTTATTGATATGCCATACCGTAATCAGCTTAAGGTTAAGCGTGAAAGGCTCGAAGAGCTTCTTTCCAAGTACTGCACTGTAGGTGAATTTATCGGTATGGATGATCCTGACCATTACAGATGCAAGGTTCATGCTGTCTTTACTCATGACAGAAAGGGCAATCCTCTTTCAGGAATCTATCAGGAAGGATCTCATAAAGTAGTACCTGTAGAGTCCTGCCTCTTAGAAGATAAGAAAGCTGATGAGATCATAGCTACTATAAGAGGGATGCTCCGTTCCTTTAAGATCAAGACATATGATGAAGATTATGGGCAGGGACTTTTAAGACACGTTCTTATAAGAGTTGGAAAAAATAGTGGCCAGATCATGGTGATCCTGGTTCTTACTAGTCCTATCCTTCCATCCAAGAATAATTTTGTTAAGGCACTTTTAAAGGCTCATCCTGAGATCACAACTATCGTACTCAATGTTAATGACAAGCATACAAGTATGATACTTGGTGATAAGGAGAAAGTTCTCTACGGCAAGGGCTATATCACAGATACAGTTTGCGGTATGGAATTCAAGATATCTCCCAAGTCTTTCTATCAGGTCAATCCTGTTCAGACTGAGAAGATGTATTCAAAAGCTATAGAACTGGCTGATCTTGATGGCAGTGAAGAAGCTCTCGACTGCTATAGCGGCGTTGGAACTATCGGAATCATAGCAAGTCCTCATGTTAAGCATGTTACAAGTGTTGAGATCAATGGAGATGCTGTAAGAGATGCTATTTGGAATGCCAAGAACAATGACATAGATAATGTCACCTTTTATAAGAACGATGCTACAAGATTCATGCAGCAGATGGCTGATTCAGGTGACAAGGCAGATGTAGTATTTATGGATCCTCCAAGAAGCGGTGCTACAGAAGAGTTCCTTAATTCTCTGTTCGTACTTGGGCCTTCCAAGGTAGTATATATATCCTGCGGACCTGATTCTCTTGCAAGAGATCTTGGTATCTTTGTAAAGAACGGATACATAGTTACGGATTGTGTACCTGTTGATATGTTCTGCCATACAAGATCGATAGAGACGATCGTGCTTCTAAAAAAGAAGCTATGAATGAGTCAGAACAGCCTACTTTAATTATCTGTAGTATTTATTGTTTTTATTGAATTTATTATTTTGATATATAAAAGAGCATCAATTTTTGATTTCTATGGAAATGTCAAAAAGATGCTCTTATTTTTTGCATTATTTTCCTGTACAATAGATAAACGAATGCTAATGGGGGAGAGAATAAGTTTGAAAGTGTTCCACTTTCAAACCCAAATTGATGGCGCGAGCTCCATCAATTTGAACCATTAGCCACTCGCATAGCTCGTGACATGAGGTTAAGAATGCAGATTTTTTGGAATGAAAGAGAAGCAGAACATGAAGAAGTCTGTCAATATCATGTTCAGGCTGCTAATAGTATCCTTACCAAGGGTACCCTGCGAGGAGGCGGAGATACCAAATTCCTCATGGTCGCAGATATTATCTTTTTAGGGTTTGCAGCATACCACTTGGAGCTATCACCGGACTTATACTTAAGTGGCCGGGATTCTATGTATATATAATGCTAAGGATAGATCAGTTTATCAAATGTATAGTTTGTATTGTAAGACTACATAGCGGAAAATGGATCAAGAAGATAAACAAGACGTGAAAATAATGGTATAACTATAGGAAGGATATTAAAGTAGTAGATAGTTCTATAATAAAAGGCCTCAAGGGAGAAAAGACTTGAACGAACAAGACGTTAGATACAGCACTGCAGAAGAAGCTATAATAGATTCTTTTTTTCTTCTATTAAAGGAAAAAGACTACGATAAGATCTCGGTCTCTGATGTTGTCAAAAAGTCAGGAATCGTGCGTAGTACTTTTTATAATCATTATGAGAATGTCACCAAGCTTATAAGCGCGGCAGAAGATAAGACTATTGATGATATCTTCAGACTTATGGAATCCTTTCATCCGCAAAATGATCATGAGCTTTGCAGGTCATATTTCCTTGCTATCTGCAATTATACAAGGGACAATCTGTTTCTTGCTGGACTTTTTAAGAGCCCTAGGGGCAATTCTTTTTTGGAAAAAGCTATGACTATGTTCCATAGATATGTATCAGGTACTGGCAAAGAAGGGAGTGCTGTCCCTAAGTCCAGAGAGCATTTTACCTTCCTTATTGCAGGAACTATTGGTTTTACAATAGGTATACTTCATAAATGGACAGCGGAGAACTTTGAGTCCCCCGCTGAAGATGTTGCAGATATTCTGGCTCAGACATTCCTTAAGGGAGTCCTTCCGTATCTGTGGGATTGATGCTTTCTTAATATCATAACTATACAGCCTTTTGGGATGACCCTGTCTGGCTATTACCAAAGCGCTTGATCTTGCCTGTAGCATTTTTTTCAAAAGGATCATCTCGTATTATAAGCTTTGTGATATGCCTGTAGGATGGCTGCGCAGCGTTAAAATTATCTATTATGGCCTGTATGGATTCCTGAACTGAATCTTTGGACAGGCCTTTTTGTTTGGTTACATCTTCGTCAGGATATATGGATGCTGTAAGGCCGTTATTTTCTCCGCTTACTACCACTTCACGAACTAAAGGATTTAGTGAGAGCTTATTCTCAATCTCTTCCGGGGATACATTTTCACCGTTTGATAATATGATAAGGTTCTTGACTCTTCCGTTTATATAAAGGTATCCGTCATCGTCAAGGTATCCCTTGTCGCTTGTATGCATCCAGCCATCTTTAAGAGCCTTATCTGTCTCTTCTTCCATCTTGTAGTACCCTTTCATAACACTGGTACCTCTAACAAGGATCTCACCATCTTCAAAGGACAGCTCCACATTTGCAAGCGGCTTTCCGATAGAACCTTTTTTATGATCTGTCAATGTATTGGTTGTGATAACAGGAGAGCATTCTGACATACCATAGCCTTCGAAGATATCAATACCAAATTCATTGAACCTATCAATATAGTATGGATCAAGATGAGCACCTCCGGTGAAGATTATCTTAAGATTTGATCCAAATATCGTAGTAGTTAGAGCTGCATTTATAGAAGAATGCGTGCTGGTAGAAGCAGATAAGTTTATCGCAGCTGCGATCTTCTTGTACACAGATTCTATCATAAGGGGCACCATCAGCATGATATCAGGATTAAAGATACTCATATTCCTGACCATATGCATTAGTGAATCATTGATGCATATGCATGCACCTAAAGAAAAGCCTTTCATCCAGTCCATTACAAGGCAATATGCATGATGGATGGGAAGTACACTTAAAACTACTGCTCCGGGATCAGCAGTATAGTCTACGTTTACAACATTATCATACAGGTTCTTATGTGTTAACATTACTCCCTTACTCTTACCGGTAGTTCCTGAGGTGAAGATTATAGTTGCAAGGTCGTCTTCACTGGGAGATGGTAGAGATGATGTGAGAGTTCCAAGGGACATAAGATTATAAATACTATCCACCTTAAAGGATTCATCGGCAATTCCTTCCGGAGTATATTCTGACATATACCATATATCCCGTAGCTTTGGACAGTTAGCGGAAGATGCTTTTATGATATTAACAAGCTTGGGACTTACAAACAGGGCTTCGCAGTCTGCTCTGTTAATAAGATCTGTGATCTCATCTTCAGGAAGGGATGCATCAAGAGGAACTGCGATATTGCCTCCTGTTACGATTCCAAAATATGAAGCAACCCACATATATGATGATTCGCCTATTATAGCTATGTGGGAAGAGCTATAATCTTTGACTAAAAGCCCTCTTCCTATCATGCTTATCATTTCGTCAAGTTCTCTATATGATACCCTACAGATGTTCTTATGATCCAGATATTTGATGGCAGTAAGGTCTTGATAAGACAGGGCGCTTTTTTGCCAGAGATCTTTGATTGTATGTGTCATCCTGCCACCTCCGTAGTATCAATAAGATTAAGAGCTTCATGGATAGTGCGGATATTGATGACCTTGTCTTCATCAAGACTTAGATCGAATTCATCTTCAAGCTCTCCAAGCATTGACATAAAATCAAGAGAGCTAAGCCCAAGATCCTCACGAAATCTAAGATCATCCTTGATATCTTCAGGCTTTATCCTGCAGTACTGAGCAACAATAGATTTGAATAACAGTTCTTTCTTCATAATAACCTCCTTAGACCATTTTTAACCTCATGTCGCGAGCAAAGCGAGCAGCTAATGGCTCAAATTGGTGAAGCTCGCGTTACCAATTTGGGTTTGAAAGTGGAACACTTTCTAACTTGTGATCTCTTCAATTGATAAGTTTGGCTGTTCTACGCCTCTAAATATGATTCTCATAAGATAATAATTTAAAAGCTCTATATCCTTTTCACTAAGCGCAGCAGTCTGATAGTGATAGGAGAAGTTCATACCGCCGTCTGCAGTATGGGATACGGTGAGATACATCTTCTTGGTAGCTGCTCCGTTGGCAAACCATTTAGTGTGAAGGGGTATATCTTTAAGGTATGGATTGTCAGGCTTTACAGTAAGTGGCTGGTAAGTCAGATAGCAGCTTACATATGAAGTGTTATCCGGGGTGTTGTATCGCTTTTTGATCTCATCCCATATAAGGGCCGGGTCATAGCTATTGTGCATATAGATGCGGTTTTGCATATTTTGGATCTCATATGCGGCAGTGAGGAATTCTGTATCAGAAGATATCACAGTCCTGCAAGGGAACATGATGGTGCGGCTTCCTCCAGAAGTCCATTCATCTTTGGTTGATCTTCTGGATATAAAGTTTTCAATAGATATATCTTCCTGACCATTGTTTACTTTAGATAGATATGTTCGCAGTCCCAGCAGCAGGAGATTGGTCATGGACAGCTGATGGTTCATACAAAAGTCCATAAGAGTGCCACTTGATCCAGGATCAAGCTGATAATCCTTAACTGCGACGAACAGATCCTTAAGTTCTATATCTACAGCTCTTAAGTTTTTGTTCTTATGTCTTTTTCTTGAAGCTTCTAGTACGGATGGTCCTTGAATGTCAGAATAAAGAGGCTCTCCCCATTCATCCAAAAGATCATTCCAGAATTTTTGATCCTTGGCATGCCTTTTCTCATTTGAAGCTTTCTTTAGGTCACTTGTAAGAACGCTTTCATAATCAGCCAGAGGTTCCGGATAGTCGCTTCCAAAGCGGTAATGGGTGTACAGCGACATGATGTCATTGACCATAACAACTACTGCGCAGGAATCCATAAGGCGGTGATCTATATGGATCCAAAAACCGTTGTATCCGTTAGGGAGCTTTACAAGCATGAATTCGCACATGGGGATATCATCGCCGTCAAAGGTCGTATAAGCAAGTTTTTGAAGGATGTCATCTGCCTGCGCAAGGGACATATCAGACAGATCTTTAAATGATATGCTTATATTGTTTTCTTCAGGGATATACTGGTAGATAAGGCCATCTTTATCAGGCTTTGTGAACTGAACTCTAAGGCATTTATATCTTTCGAGTTCTTTTTCGATACATTTTTTTAGTATATCGAAATCAAGATCCGCTTTCAAAGATGCTACTACGCTAAGGCCGGATACCTGCTGGGTATGATATTGGCGTATCCATCTGTAGTGGAGCATCTGCGCTGCGGTTAACGGGTACTTATCAGACATTTACTAACTCCTCCCTTTTGATCATGTGATTTGTGGTTGGCAATAGAACAATTTCAACCTTTAGAACTTAAAAAACAAAATATCATAGACGAAATAACGAATCCATAGGCAAGGAGAGTTAATGAACAAACGATTAAAAATTGACCGAGACTTATCGAACAAAACGATATATTGTGTTCGATAAAAAGACTAGAGGGGGCTACTTGGATATAAAGTGAGGGGCGTTTTGTGATTTATAAAAAATTGATGTAAACATTGATTTTAACATTGATTGAAAATGCATTTTATTTTAATTAAATTAAGTGGTTTTGGCGTTGGCGCTACTATATCATTACAATCAGGAGGTGGTCTCTTATATGAAGATTGGATATAGTACTAAGATTGTGGCAGATAGTATATTATCAAGGGCGGTAAGACGCGCTGTCAGTGCGCTTGAAAGAGATATCAGAAATACTTGCCTTAGAAGTGGCGGGGGATTTTTGGATATTGTATTAAAAAAAGAGGAATGTATACCAAAAGAAGAATATATACAAAAAGAATGTTTTGTTATAAAGGCGCTGGAGCATAATAAGCTTGGAATTTATGCATCAGATGATCTTGGACTTATATATGGGATATATCACATAAGTAAAACATTTTTATCAGTTGGGGAGTTCTGGTTTTGGAATGAACAGGTATTTAAGAAAAAAAGAGGATACCAGGTTCCGGATGACTATACATATGAATCAAAGCCTTACAAGGTTAGATTCAGGGGATGGTTTATTAATGATGAGGTTTTACTTAGTGAGTGGAAGCCTGTAGTAGATGGCAGTGTAAAAGAGGATTATCCCTGGGAGATGGCTTTTGAAGCACTTCTTCGCTGCGGGGGGAACATGACGATCCCGGGGACTGATTTTAATGCAGCTAGGTTCAGAGATCTTGCAGATGAATATGGCCTATATATAACTCATCATCATGCTGAACCTTTGGGTGCAGAGATGTTTTCGAGAGTATATCCTAAGCTTGAAGCTTCTTTTGACAAGTATCCTGACTTGTTTATAGGGCTTTGGGAGAAGGCTATCGCTAAGCAGAAAAAATACCACGTAATATGGAATCTTGGATTCAGAGGGCAAGGAGACAGACCTTTCTGGGCAGATGATCCTTCTTATGATACCAAAGCTAAAAGAGGACAGCTTATATCAAAACTTATAAGAAAACAGTATGAGATGGTCAGATCTCACGATGCCGGCGCTGTATGCTGTACTAATCTCTACGGAGAGATCATGGAATTATACCAAGGAGGATACATCGACCTTCCGGATGATGTTATAAGGATCTGGGCTGATAACGGCTATGGCAAGATGGTATCAAGGAGACAAAACAATCATAATCCAAGAGTTATGGCACTTCCCGGTAGTGGTGACACAGGCGCTCATGGGATCTATTATCATGCATCTTTTTATGATCTGCAGGCAGCAGCTATGATGACTATGCTTCCTAATTCGCCGGAGTTTGTAGAAGATGAGCTTTGCGAAGTGCTTAAACGTGGAGGAGACGATTTCTGGATCATCAACTGTTCTAATATTAAGCCGCATACGTATTACCTTGATCTTATAGCAGGTTTTTGGAGAGATGGGATAGGTCAAGATCAAAATAATAAAAAATATACTATAAGTAATCATCTATCTGCCTATGTAGATAGGTATTATGACTCTGCTCTAAACAAAATGGTTGAAAAGGCGTACAGCTTGTGGCCCTATTACAGCGTCAAGTACGGACCAAATGAAGATGACCATGCAGGAGAGCAGTATGCCAATCACTGCGCCAGGATTCTTGCAGACAGCTTTATAAGACAGTATTACGTATCAGAAGATGATGCCAATCTGCAAGATGTTAAGGAATGTGATGTTAAAGAATGTGATGATAGGGACCGTGATGTCAAGGACTGTGATGACAATGAATGTGATGCAAAAAAATGTGACACGAAGGATCATCATAAGATAAATCCTTCACTGGAGCTAAAGTGGGCTTGTGACAGGCATAGTCTAAAAGACCAGGTTTATTATTTCAAGGAAAAATATGAAGATGCTGTAGAAGGATACAAAGAGTATCTTGGATTTTGTATGTCAGTAGAAGATAAACTAAAAGCTGCAGGAGATAAGAAGGCAGCTAAAGTTTTTGATGACAATCTGATCTGCCAGGTTCAGTACCTGTATTATAGCTATCTTGGAGCCTTGCATATATGCAGTTCTATAGAAGCGGTACTTGAAGGAACTGGAGATGAGAGGTTCATAAAAGCTTTCTATGAAGCAGGTCTTTCTTCCAAAGTCTTTAAGAAAGGTTACGATACTATGAGAAGTCATGAACATGGCATATGGAAGGGCTTTTATGCCAATGACTGCGAATCAGATATAAGGCAGTCCTACTACGTAGCTCAAAGCCTCATGTCTTATTTAAGGGTTCTTGGAGATGGCCCTCACTTTTATAAATGGCAAAGAAAATATCAGCAGGACGCTGGTGGTGACAAGGTCCTGCTGATATTAAGACTTAAATCTCATATTACAGATGACAAGATGTGGGAACTTATAGATGATCAGGCATCAAGTCTGTTTTGAATATCTTCTTCCTCTTCATCTTCAGTTTCATTTTCATCTTCTTCAAGGCTGTAGCGCTTTTCAACTGTGACTTTCTGATTGTAGCAGTCGAATACTTTATCGATATGATCTTCATTCATCTTAGGACTTAGAAGACTCACTACAGGGACGATCACAAGACCTATAGCCATGGTGAATGCACCGGCGTTAATAGGAGATGCAATGTAGTGGAATATCATGTTGGTGATAGTGATGCCAACTCCTGATATGAAGCAGGCCCATACAGAAGCCTTGGTTGTCTTTTTCCAGTACAGACTATAGAGGAAGGGTGCAAGGAATGAACCTGCAAGCGCTCCCCATGAATAGCCCATAAGCTGAGCTATGAATGTCGGAGGATTAAGTGCTACGATAACAGATAATGCTATGAACATAACCAGAAGGATTCTCATAGTTAGAAGCTGCGCCTTGTCCGACATCTTCTTGTTGATCTGAGCTACAAGATCAAGTGTAACAGATGAACTTGAAGTAAGTACAAGCGATGACAGAGTTGACATGGAAGCTGAGAGTACCAGCACTATTACTATTCCGATAAGGATATCAGGAAGCCCTGAGAGCATAGCCGGAACTATGGCATCATAGGCAACAGAGCCGTCAGCATTAAGGATTGCAGCATTGTCGCTATAAAGCCTTGCAAAACCGCCCAAAAAGTATGAACCTCCTGCTACTACCATTGCAAAAAGTGTGGATATGATAGTTCCTGCCTTGATAGCCTTCTCATCGCGGATAGCATAGAACTTGCCAACCATCTGAGGAAGTCCCCATGTACCAAGGGATGTTAGGATGACAACGCCCATAAGGTTAAGAGGATCGGGCCCGAAGAAAGAAGTAAAGGCACCCTGCATCCCTTGTGTAACAGACAGATCTGATTCATACGTAGAGAGTGTTGTAAGCGCATGTATAAATCCTCCGTTATTATGAAGGACTGCGAGGATAACTGCAGATATACCAAAGAGCATGATAACACCCTGCACGAAATCGTTGACAACAGTTGCCATGTAGCCGCCCAGTATTACGTATACACAGGTAAGGCCGGCCATTACGATAACACATACGCCATAGGGAATATTGAAAGCCATTCTAAACAGCCTTGAAAGACCGTTATATACAGATGATGTATATGGTATCAGAAAGGCAAAAGAGATAAGGGCAGCAGCAAGTCGAAGGCTCCTGCTCTCAAATCTTTTGCCAAAAAAGTCAGGCATGGTCTTAGAATCAAGATGCTTGGTCATGACTCTTGTGCGTCTTCCAAGGATACGCCATGCAAGAAGAGAGCCTATGACAGCGTTGCCGATGCCTGCCCACGTGGCAGATATTCCGTACTTGTAGCCGAACTGTCCTGCATAACCTACAAATACTACTGCAGAAAAATAGGATGTACCGTAGCCAAATGCTGTAAGCCAGGGACCGGCAGATCGTCCTCCAAGAACGAATCCTTCTACGCTTTTTGCATGTTTTCTTGTTGCAATTCCGATAAAGATCATTACGCTAAAAAAGATGATTAGAAATAAGATTTTTACTGCCATTTTAGGCCTCCCCATGATAGAATAGTTTTTCTTCTACTGTTTACTGCTTTAAAACGCAACGCTTTAAATCGTTAAAATGACTGTTATCATAAATGTTAACACAAAGAAGTGTATTAGTAAACTGAAATAGGTGAACACCAAAAAGGACCGGAACATTAAATTCCGATCCTTTTGGTGGGTTGCGATATATTCTTTTGGGGAGCATTTTCTAAAGTCGTTAACTTAGCTTACGCCAAGTAATCTCTTATTATCTTCTTCCTGATCTTCCATTTGCTTTTTAAGCATTGCATTATTGACCTGATCAAGAGTCTTTGAAGTATTAAGTCCTACAGACGCAGCTGCCATATCCGCATCTTCTATACGACTAAGAGCTGCTGCTTGATTGATCTCAGAAATAGATGCTATATTGGCTGCATGTGATGCTGCATTACTTGCAGCTCCGTTTGCGGCCATTGCAGAATATAACGAGTCTGTTGCACTTTCTATAGAGCTAAGATCAAAGCCTGATGGAGTAGCAGATGATGCCACGCCCTGTGAGATAACATTCTGTTCATTGTAGGTAGTATTTGAAAGTGAAGATACGCCCTTACTTAGAACATTCATGTGATCATAGATGGTAGACTTATCACTTCCTGTCAAAGTGTCATTGGAAGCCTGTACGCTTTTTGAAGTCATATCAGACAGGTATGAATTCATACCGCTCATGGCTCCATCAGCTACATTACTCTTTAGAATCTGCGAATTATAATTGGAAGCGCTGACATTGGCACTTGTTGCAGCGCTTTTAAGCTTCTGGGCTATGGCGCTGCCAGCAGCATCGTCAGCTGCGGAGTTTATCTTTTTTCCACTTATTAGTTGTTTCATCCACTTCCCTGTGTTGGAATGGTAGCTTGAAACACCTGCTACATTCATGCTCATAACTTACTCCTTAAGCCTGTCCGTAGGCTTTAAGACATATTCATAGAACTTATCTTACTAAAAACAATCATTCTATTTACTCTATTTTGATTATAAAGCTCTTAATAACAATGTGCAATACAAAATAATATTAAAATATGATTAAAAATATGATAAAAATGTCATGCCGATTGTAAAAATATGCTTGCCATACCAATTACTTGACTTTGCTAGGGTAAAGTTTTTGTAGGATTAATAGATAATGGTAAAATAATTGTACGCAATAAAAAGGACAACCTTCTGTGTTAACATATTTGTTGGCAAAAACAAAAAATGCAGGAGGTGTCCTTATGGACAGTATAAAACAAATTTGGGAAGAAGTGGAAGAAAAACTTGTAAAAATTAAGGAATCTTTTGCAAAGAATCCTTTCGAGATGGCTGAGTTTGAAAGAGGAGTACATGCTCAGTTCAACAGACTCGAAAGAGATTTCATAAAGCAAACGCTTGAAGAAAAAGACAACCAGATAAGAGGCAGTCTCAAACGCTTAGACAACTGGGTT